>DAOQPR010000070.1:0-10639 GCA_035333265.1 Anaerolineales bacterium | reverse complement strand
CAACTTTAGAGAGAGGCTGAAATGACCCTTATCACCGATTCAAAGACCGCCCCTGCTCCATATAAAAACGACCCACGCATTGAGAAAGATGAAAACGGAACCTGGCATGTGCGTGGATATAACGAAGCCCGCGATCTGCTTAAGGAAGATCTGATCCAGGATGGCTTCAACGCCGAAGAGCTGCGCAAAGCCGGGTTCGATGGCGTGCTCTACATGAGCGGCGACCCGCACCGTCAGATGCGCGCTGCCATCGCAAAATATTTCAGCCCCACTACTGTTCAAAATACCCATATGACCGTCATCGAAAAGACAGCCGATGACTTGCTCTCGCGCCTGCAAGCCCGCAAGCGACTCAACCTCAAAGAGTTGACTCTCGAAATGGCGACCGTCATCGCCACCGCCGTGGTTGGGCTGGACCCTACACCCGGTCTGATTCAACGCCTGAACGCGATGCTGCACGCGCCGAAGATGTCTGAGAATAAATTCATCGCCACCCTGCAACATTACGAAGGGCATTACCGTCGCTTCGCCTTCTTCTTCGCCGATGTGTTGCCTGCCATCCGCCGCAAACGCAAGAACCCCGGCAATGACGTGATCACATACATGATCTCAAAGAACAAGAAACCGCTCGAAATCTGGGTGGAGTGTATCGTCTATGGCGCGGCAGGCATGGCAACCACACAGGAATTTATCCTGGTCGTACTGCTGCATTGCATGAAAGATGCCAAACTGCGTGAGACGATGCTATCGGATAACGCCGCCGCCCGTTACGAAGCGCTGAACGAAATTCTGCGCCTCGAACCGGTGATCGGAAAACTGTATCGTAAGCCCAAGGAACCCGTCAGCGTGACCAGTGAAGGCAGGGAATACACCATCCCGGCTGGCGAACGCGTTACCTTCCATCTTTATGATGTCAATGCGGATGCCAAAGCCGTGGGCCAGGCACCAGAGAAGTTAAATCCGCATCGCCAGCTTGAAAAAGGAGTCTACCGCTCCATGATGGGCTTCGGTTCTGGTCCTCACCGTTGTGCGGGTGAACACCTCGCCCTCGCCGAAACCGATGTCTTCATCCAAAAGCTTCTCAAACTCCCCGGCATCCGCATCGAAAGCGGACCGAACATCATCCGCAACGATACCGTCGAAGGATACGAAGTCAACGACCTGATCGTGGCAGTAGATTAAACCTAAGGACAGCTCGAAAGGGCTGTCTTTTTAATTGTCACGGACTCCGAAAGTTCTACTTTCGGCGAGACTGTAAAATGCCTTTTCCTGAAGTAGAACTTCAGGACTCCATATCCCTTTCAATGACATTTGGGTGGTTGTTCCATCAAGCCTCTTCCTTATAATAAATTCCATTAGAGGTAACCATGAAACTTAACACATCAAAAGAAGTCTGGATCGGCCGCATCATTGCCTGGGTGTTGTTGTGCGTGCTTGCCAGCGGCATTCTTTTTGTTACCACCTTTATGCTGGGACCCACCCTGTTCGTCATTCCCAATTTTAGTGAAAAGATCGCCGTCGCCATCTATTGCCCCGGCGCAGAGAGCACTTCGCTTCAAGAAGGCGCATCCACACCGACCACGTCTGACCCCAACGGCACCACAGGGCACACCGTGGAAGTCACCTGCTATTTTCCAGACGGCTCCACCGACATCATCGACAACGGCGAATATGCCATCGCCGCCATCGGCGGTTCGTTTGGCGGCGGTTTTCTGATCGGGCTGCTCATTTCATTACCGTTGTTTTTGATCCCAATTTTTCTTATTCGCAAAAAGAAGGATTCATAACTCATGCGCCGCATTTGGATGATCCTGCTCCCGCTTCTTATCTCCGCCCTGGCCTGCTCTGTCTTCAAAATGTCTCCACCCCCGAACCTGTGTGGACATACGCCAGTGACCGCATTCAAGTCAACAACTACGACCAACTTCTTAACGAAGTAGATGGCAATGCCTATGCCGTTCTCTCCAACGAAGTCGCCGATGTGAATGGTCTGCTCGGCCTGAACGGAGTCACCGGCCAGGAATTATGGCCGCCCATCTCCAGCGATGAGTTATTGATCTTCGAAGGCATCTACGGGAATCGCGCCCTCTTCAAAGGCCGCGCCTCCGATGAGACCAACTCCGACGATTTCGTCCTCTTCCCCATCATCGCCTACGACTTAGGGACCGGCACAGAGGCCTGGCGCTTCAACGGCATCCCCGAATACTATTCGGTCAGCATGGCCGGAAATTATCTTTTTGTCTGGAAATCCTCCACCGAATTATTCGTCCTCGACCTGCAAAGCGGGGAAGTCATTTCCACCTATGTCCAGAACGATGTCGACCCGTCCGAGTATGCTGAATCCAATTCGGGCTGGGTCAACTTTATTTATGGAGAAGACGCCTTCTACTCGCTCTCCCCGGCTGGCATTTGGCGCGAATATTCCCTGCCGAATGCAACCCTCGTCCGCACTCAAGAGTTGGATGTGCCCTACTACATCGAAGATATGATCATTGAAGGAGGAAGATTATATTTGTATGCTGGCTATGAGATCGGCCAGGATATGAGTCTGCTTGCCTATGACCTTGCCAGCGGAGAGAAACTCTGGGAACTGACCAGCATGTACGGTGTATCGCGCAATATCCAGTTCCATAATGGGTTGGCCTATCTAAACACGTCCCAGGGCACAAGCGCGTTGGATGTGAACACCGGTCAAGTGTTATGGTCAACAGGCGGTGAGATCATTGCGCCATTCGTGGTCAATGCTGAAACGCAGGGGAAATTGCTGGTGATCAGTAACAACATGCTGATCGCATTTAATGCGCAAAGCGGAGAAAAGGCCTGGGCGTTCGAACCCGGTTTGGAAAACACGCTCCAACTCACGGCGGAGGGTGGAGCCGTCTTCGTCACCTCTGGCGATGACCCGCCTGCCTTCCAATCTGGCATTGTGCCAATCCGCCTCGATGCAGTGGATATTGCTACAGGCAAATCAATATGGCGTTTCGAACAGTCGTATGTCAGCCTGCCGATCCGTGCAGGCGATCTGATCGTCGTTGCCTATCACCAGGGCGTCTCAGCCTTTCCGTTGAAATAGAAAACAAAAGCCGTCATTTGCAAATGACGGCTTTTGTGCTTAAGGGGAGAAACTCGCAGACATGGCGGTACAAACTCCCTTTTGGTCAATATCTGTGCAAATGGTAACGGTGGCTTTGAGCGTATGCCCACGCAGGTTGTAATCAAAACGTGCGCTGCTCACTATCACATTTCCTTTTGGCGGAACCGCCTCCACGAAACTCAGATTGTCGCATCCATTGCTGCTGGCAAACCCATTGACCGCAATATTTCGGAAGACTGAATCCGTCAAATCCTGCATTTCGATCTTGACGGACTTGAACGTATCATTACTAAAGCTGGTGATCAAAATATTCATCCAAAAGGCGCCGCTGCATGATGCCATGCCCGCCCCTTTAAGTTTGAAGGACAATGTGGGGATCGGCGATGGTGTTGCCGTTGGTGTGGGTGGAGAAGCCAGCACGGGTAACGCCAAATTTTGGCCGGTAAAAGTGGCATACTCACCCCAAACCCAGCAATATTCCGGGCCCACTTCTGGGTTGCGAATATACCAATACTGATTGCTGAAATCCCGTCCATGTACCGTCACGGTTATTTCGGGCAACAAGGTACTGACAACATCATACGCTTTGCCAGGGCCGGTGCGGCAGTTGGTGGGACGTGAGACGGTCATCGCCACGGGTTCAAACGTAGCGGTGGCTGGCTCAACAGATGCGACAGCTGTGAATGTGGGCTGGGTGCCGGTTGGCAATATGCCCGGAGTTATTGTGTCGGTAGCCAACCGAGTCGGGTAGATCAGGGTTGGCGTAAAGGTCATGGTGGCTGTGGGGGCATTTGTTGCTGTAAGGGTGCCTGTTGGCGGGTTTTGAGTCAATGCCGCGATTCCGGTTTCGGCAGAAGCGGTATTCAGGGCATTGGGGTCCTCGCCGGAAAACCCAGGAACAGCGCAGGCCAAGGCCGCAAGTGCCAGCAAAAGCAGGGGAAAAAATATTCGTTTCGAGCGGGTCATGATTGCTCCTCGGTAAAATCTTATCAGCCTGTATTATCACATGAAAATCCGCCTGCAAAATGGCGGCAACCTTCCAATCACAAACGCCAGATCAAAAAGCCCTTACCCAGCCATTTTTTGCGAAGATCCAGATCGAATCCCTTTTGGGCCAAAGAGACAGCCGCCGCCGAGAACCATTGCTTCAATCCAAAGGTTTTGGCCGCCGATGTTTCAGCGGCAGAGCGCTTCCAGGCTTCGAAAAAACCGTGGATCGGTTCACCTGCAACCACATGGTGAATGTAATTCTTCGGCAGAATGGTCTGAAATTCCTCGACCTCAAACCCGGTGTGGAAATTCGTGGAGAAGACCAACGCCTCCAACGACCATTCAGCGGTCACTTCCCTGCGAGCCAGATTCGCCGCCCAAACACTTCCAAACGGAGTCGATGTGCCTTCGATCATCAAACCGCCAGGCAGAACATATTCTGCCAAACGTTCATAGGCCGGGGCAAAATCCTTTTCTTCATATTGCCGCAGCACATTGAACGCCCGAATCAACCGGACATGTTCCCCGCTTTGCAAGGGCAGGTTGAATCCGCCCAGGCGAAAAAAAGTTTTCTCATCGGCAAAAGGCTGGGCAACTTCCACTCGTTCCTTGTCGATCTCCACGCCGAGAATTTTTAATTCCGGGTTCACATGTCGAAATCGGAGGGCGCTCTCCAGTGTGGTGCGCGGGTCAAAGCCATAACCGAGGTCCACGAACAGGGAATCAGCGAACAGGCCATCGGTCCGGGTAAGAAGCGAAGGCTCATAGAGCAGGGCAAAGTTATCGACACGCCTCAGACGGTTGTCAGCGGTCTTTCCACGGGTTGGCTGTCCCTCCGGTTTCTGATTGCTGGTTCGCTTCATAAAGCCGATTATATAACCTCGATGACTATTGATAATGAAGTCTCTGTTCAGATATAAAAATGCCCTGAACTTTCGCTCAGGGCATTTCAGGTTGATTTGATTAATCTCCAGCCGTGGTGTCGGTCATCTCTTCGGCGGAGCCAGAGGTCTCTTCACCGGGAGGGGTGAAACGGCCATGGATGAAGCCAGTACCTGCCGGAATGAGCTTACCGATGATGACGTTCTCTTTCAAGCCAAAGAGCGGGTCGGTGGTCGAACCAATGGCTGCACTCGCCAGCACCTTGATGGTGTGCTGGAAGGAGGAAGCAGAGAGGAAGGAGTCGGTGCTGAGAGAGGCCTTGGTCACACCCAGCAGGACTTCGCTAAAGCGAGCTGGTTGTCTGCTGTCGGCGATCAATTGCTCATTCTGTTTGCGGATCTCGAGGCGGTCAACCACGTCACCCGGAAGGAACTTGGTATCACCAGGGCGGGTCACCTGTACCTTGCTCAACATCTTGCGGATGATGACCTCGAAATGCTTATCGTGAATGTTCTGGCCTTGTGAGCGGTACACCTTCTGGACCTCGGTCATGAGGTACATCTGGCAGGCATCGCGTCCCTGGATCTTGAGAATGCGGTGCGGGTTGAGTGAGCCTTCGGTCAACGGGGTGCCAGCTTCCACATGGGCGCCATCGCGAACAAGGATACGTGAGGTGTTTGGAATGTCAATTGTGATCTCTTCACGTTGTTCGTAAGAGACGATCACCTTGCTATCTTTCTTCTCTACAGCTACGCGCCCGCCATGCTGGGCAACAATGGTGGATTTCTCCAATGTGGCAATGATTTCGCCAGCCTGGATCTCGGTCTCATCCTTGGCGATGATCTTCCAATCTTCTGGAATGGCGTATTCATCGTGGATCATTTCTGCATGTTCGATCCGAACTTCACGCATATCCGGGTATTTCTCAGACTGGTGAATGTGTACCATGCCATTGATCTCAGCGACAACGGCCTCACCCTTAGGCTGTTTGCGTGCTTCGAAAATTTCCTCCACACGTGGGAGACCGGTTGTGATGTCGGTCGCGCCGGTGGAAGCCACACCACCGGTGTGGAAGGTACGAAGGGTAAGCTGTGTACCAGGTTCACCAATGGATTGGGCGGCAACAATACCAACCGCTGCACCCAAGTCTACCATTTCACCACGACCCAGATCGATGCCGTAGCATTTCGCACAAACGCCGTGTTCAAGTTCGCAGGTCAAGGGGGAGCGGAGTTTGACTTCGGTCACACCTGCTGTTGCGACAATACGTGCAAGTTCGTGTGTCAGCACATCGCCAGGCTCAGCCAGCACTTCTCCTGTATTGGGGTCAAGAATGCGGTCGGCAGCGAGGCGGCTGTACATACGGCTCTGCATGGACTGGCCAGCCACATCATCTGCTTTGCGAATCCACACGCCGTCGCGCGTGCCGCAGTCGATCTCATTAATGATGAGATCCTGGGCAATGTCCACAAGGCGGCGGGTGAGATAACCCGCATCTGCTGTACGGAGAGCGGTATCGGCAAGACCCTTACGGGCGCCGTGTGTAGAAATGAAGTATTCCTGTGCAGTCAGGCCTTCGCGGAAGTTGGAACGGATCGGCATCGGAATGATACGCCCAGAGGGGTCAGCCATCAAACCGCGCATACCGGCCAGCTGTGAAATAGTGGAGAAGCCACCCTTGGTCGCGCCAGAGGTTGCCATGGTGGAGAGATTACCATCTGGATCCATATGCTTCTTCACAGCATCACCGACCTTGTCAGTCGTTTCCTGCCAGATCTGAATCTCGCGTTCGTTCTTTTCCTGCTCAGTGAGCAGACCGCGGCGGAAGTCACGCTGTACCACTTCGACGGCTTTCAAAGCTTCGTCGATGATGGGCTTGCGTTCCGGCGGAATGGAGATATCGGCAACCGCCAGGGTGGTGCCGGATTTCATGGCATATTCAAAACCAATGCTCTTGACACGGTCGGCCACGTTTGTGGTGATTTCCTGACCGCATAATTCGTACACCTCGGCGATAAGGTCCTTCACACCGCCTTTGTCCAGTTTCTTATTGACGAATTGAACCTGTTCGGGCAGAACGCGGTTGAACAACACACGCCCAACCGTGGTTGGAACCAGGCGAACCTGAACTTCAGGCAAACGCTTGTTCTTTTCATCGTACCAGGTCTTCGCGCGAAGTTTGATCTCTGTGTGAACTTCGACCTGGCCCAGGGCATAGGCAAGTTCCACTTCATCCATATCGCCAAAGACACGGCCATCACCCTTGTGTGCGGCCTTCTGTTCCATGGTCAGGTAATATACGCCAAGCACCATATCCTTGGAAGGCGAAATGATCGGCTCTCCGTCCGCAGGTTTGAGCAGGTTACGTGAAGCAAGCATCAACTCGCGAGCTTCGGTAACCGCCTTCTGCGAAAGCGGAACATGTACAGCCATTTGATCGCCGTCGAAATCAGCGTTGAAAGCGGTGGTGACGAGCGGATGGAGCTGAATGGCAGAACCTTCGATGAGGATTGGCTCGAACGCCTGAATACCAAGACGGTGCAGGGTTGGAGCACGATTCAACAATACGGGGCGGTCGCCGATGACGCCTTCGAGCGCTTCCCAAACTTCGGGACGGTTGCGTTCGATCAGGCGGCGGGCGCCCTTCACATTAGCAGCATACCCGTTCTGTACGAGACGCGCGATCACGAACGGACGATACAGCTCAAGCGCCATGCTCTTGGGCAGACCACACTGATTGAGTTTCAAAGTCGGACCGACCACAATCACAGAACGGCCGGAGTAATCCACACGTTTACCCAACAGGTTACGGCGGAAGCGACCTTTCTTGCCTTTGAGCATATCGCTCAGAGACTTGAGTTCACGGCGTCCACGGCGGCTGAGTGCCTTGCCACGTTGGCTGTTATCGATGAGAGAGTCGACTGCTTCCTGCAACATGCGCTTCTCGTTGCGGATGATGACATCCGGCGCGCCAAGCTCAAGCAATCTCTTCAAACGGTTATTGCGGTTGATCACACGACGGTATAGGTCGTTGAGGTCGGAAGTGGCAAAGCGACCGCCATCCAACTGCACCATTGGGCGCAGATCCGGCGGGATCACAGGAAGTACGGTTAAGATCATCCACTCAGGGCGGTTGCCAGAGCGGCGGAAGGCTTCCACAACCTTGAGACGGGTGGTGGCCTTCTTGCGCTTCTGCTTGCTCTTTGTGGTACGAACCTCGTGCCAAAGTTCCTCAGAGAGTTTGTCGAGGTCGAGGCGTTCAAGAATATCGTAAAAGGCTTCAGCGCCCATATCAGCGCGGAAAACCTGACCCCAACGTTGCTTAAGCTCCCGATAACGAATTTCGCTGAGGAAGGTGAAGGGGCGCAACTCCAACAGTTCGTCTCGCAGACGTGAGGACTGATTGGAAGAGGCGGAGGTCTGCGATTCCAACTGATTACGCAGGGTCTCCATATCTGTCTCGGCCTGGGCTTTGACTGCAGCGATCTGCGTCTTGATCCCTTCGATCTCCGATTGACGCTTGTCCTTCATTTCATTTTCGATCAATTCCAGTTTTTTCTGGACCGTCTTTTGAATGAGGGTGATGTGTTTACTGGCAACCTTCTCACCAGCATCAATGATCTTTTCGCCAGTCTGTTCAAAGACGACTGCCTTCTTTACAGCCTCGCCCATCTGGTCCTGAAGCATGCGCTCCAGCTTCTGGCCTTCCTTGATCACGGGGTCAAGCTGTTCGGCAATGCCTTCATCGTACCCCTGTTCGAGGGCGGCTTGTTTTTGTTTGAGATCGGCTATGCTCGCATCACGTTTGGTTTTGATTTCGACAATACGGGTATTGATCTCGGTTGCCTGCTCACGTTCTGAAACAGTGATTTCATCTTCAAGACGTTGAAGAGCCTTTTTGCGAGCCTCCTCATCGACATAGGTCACAATATACTGTGCAAAGTAAAGCACCCGGTCGAGATTGCGGCGGGAAATATCCAGCAACATACCCATCTGCGACGGAATGCGGCGGGTATACCAAATGTGCGCAACTGGAGAAGCCAGCGCGATATGCCCCATACGTTCACGGCGTACAGAGGAGCGGGTGACTTCAACGCCACACTTTTCACAGGTAATGCCTTTATAACGGGGGTTCTTGTATTTACCGCAATAACACTGCCAGTCACGCGTTGGGCCAAAGATGGCTTCACAGAACAAGCCATCCTTCTCTGGGCGAAGGCGACGGTAGTTAATGGTTTCGGGTTTCAGCACCTCACCATACGACCATGACAAGATCGTTTGGGGCGAGGCCAAGCTGATACGGAGTGCAGTCAATCCCTTGGTTTCCACGGAATCCTCTCCTACAAAATAAAATCAATTCGAGCATAATCTGACAGCGTGTAGTCGCTTATGCCAGAGACAAACAAAGGCAAGCGCTTTGAGTATTTTCCTCAAGCGCTTGCTGTTGATAGCTCGTGTTTTACATCCAACAGGACAATTATATGGATTCGACAGCCGTGAGTCAAGGTCTTAATTAGTGTAGAGACCTAAACTTTAAGGTGGAATCTTCGCCTCCCTCTCAAATTTTAGCCTGATTCTACTACCCTGGCACTTCCCTCAGCTGAAGGTCGGAAAACCCCACTGTCATCGAAGACTTTTCGCTTGGGTCGGCACAGAGGTAGATTTTGCCCATTTTATAGCGTTCATCCTGAAAGGAAGTGGCAAAAACACCATTCAAATAGATGCGGAAGGAACCGCCGTTGCAGATAACCCGTAAACGATTGACCTCATTCAAACCTGAACGCAGGGCCCGATGATAAGCCCAGGGCATGATCTTATAAAAAAGCAATTCACCTTTCTCGTCCTTGGAAACATGACCAAAAGTGTAGGAAGCCTGAACCGAAATCTTGAATCCATACCCACCCTCACTGGAATGACGCACATAGAAACCGGCATGGATCCAATCATATTCACCTTCATAAAAACGGATGGAGGCGCTTAGGTCGAAGTTATCCAGGAAGCCGGAACTTTTCAGCATGTAATATGAATTGGTCTGCGGCTCGAACGTTCCACGGATTTCAGATGGTTTTCCTTTGTGAAAAGTCAATTTATCATCGTTCACCAGCTCCCAACCCGGGTTGACACGCTGACTAAAATCCGCGCCAAGAATGAGGTCACCCATGTCTGGTTCGGGGGTCAGAGTCTTGGGAATACGAAAACTGGTCCCGCAAAATTCGCAGGTAGTAATTACATCCTTAAAGGCTCGGGATGGCAGTGCAGCGCCGCAATTGGGACAATTCAAGGCTGTCATGGCGTGGGCGTCTCTGTCGGTGTGGGCTCAAGCGTGGGTGTTTCCGTCGGCAGGAGAATCACCTGGGTTGCAGTAGCCGTGGGTGGAATGATCACTTGAGTTGGCGTGTTCGTCGGTGGAATGATAATTTGAGTGGGTGTCGATGTCGGCGGCAAGGTAGGGAGAGGAGTCACTGTCGGTGTGGGTGGCGGCGCGGTGGGTGTGGGCAGGCTCAGGTTAAGTCGGAGGCTGGTATCCACCTCCGCATTTTTACCAATGAGGGTCAGGCGCAATGTCACAACGCCATTGGGGACGCCCGCAAGATTCCATGTAGTGAGTGTTCCATCTTCAACTGGCTTGTCGCTTTCAGCAAGTACAGTCCATGAATCAGGGTTTTCACCCAA
>DAOQPR010000069.1:9091-10653 GCA_035333265.1 Anaerolineales bacterium | reverse complement strand
CAAAATTGCCTTACCTCCCCGATACGCATGTCGGCGTTACAAACGATATTGGATGATTCGTTATTCGAGGTTCGAATACTCGACATCGTCCCCGAAGGGGAATATCGTTGTGTTTGAATATCTCTTGCGGTTTGGACGCGCTTGCGAATTGACTCGCTGGTTTCGCCGAGCCTGTCGCCGCTGAGCTTTTCGTAATCAACTCTGGGGACTTCTATGTGGATGTCGATGCGGTCTAGTAGGGGGCCAGAGATGCGCTTTTGGTATTTAGTGACCACAGCAGGGGCACAAGTGCAGGGCTTTATGGGGTCATTTGCCCAGCCACATGGGCAAGGATTCATGGCGGCGATCAGTTGAAAATTTGCAGAGAAGGTGAGCGAGCCTTTGGCGCGGCTGATGGTGACGACTTTGTCTTCCATTGGCTGGCGCATGACTTCGAGGACGCGGGTGCCGAACTCGGGGAATTCGTCGAGGAAGAGCACTCCGCGATGGGCGAGGGAGATTTCTCCAGGTTTGGGGATGTTGCCTCCGCCGACGAGTCCTGCATGGGATATGGTGTGGTGTGGCGCTCTGAACGGACGATGCTTGATAAGCGGTGTGCCAGCGGGGAGTTGATCTGCCACGGAGTAAATGCGAGTTACATCCAAGGATTCTTCAATGGACATTTCAGGAAGGATGCCAGGTAAAGCGCGGGCCAAAAGCGTTTTGCCGCTTCCTGGTGACCCAACCATCAATACGTTATGGCCGCCCGCGGCGGCGACTTCGAGTGCGCGTTTGACGTGTTCCTGCCCTTTGACTTCGGCGAAATCTGTGGGGGTGAAAAGGGGTTCGAGAAAACTCTCTGAGGGTTGATAAGGCTGAATGAGATGCCGACCCGTTAGATGGTCGTGGAGATGCGCAAGCGATTTAACCGGGTACACTTCCAGATCGGGAATCAAAGCCGCTTCAGGCGCATCCACTTCGGGGACGAACATGCGTTTGTATCCATTGGCTCGGGCTGTGGCTGCCATTGGAAGCACGCCGCGCGTATGGCGAACAACTCCATCGAGCGATAGCTCACCGATCACCATTGCGCCTTCGATGCTTTCCTGTGGAAGATACCCAGCCAGAATCACAACTCCCAGGGCGATGGGCAGATCATACGCTGGCCCTTCTTTGCGAACTACAGCGGGGGCAAGGTTTACGACGATACGATGACGTGGGAAATGCAAGCCTGCATTCTTGACGGCGGTTTGCACACGTTCACGGCTTTCCTGAACGGCGGCGTCGGGAAGGCCCACAATGGTGACGCCAGGCAGGCCGTTGGTGTAATCCACTTCCACTTCTACGATGACACCTTCCAGTCCCACTACGGCGCAGGAGTACACGCGGGAGAGCATGGATGGGATTTTATCAGAATTCAAAACAAAAAGAGCCAGGTTTTTTCCCGGCTCTTTTTTCATTACTTGTTGCTTCAATTAATCCAGCAGTTCCTGTGGAATGTTGCCGCCGTTCAGTGCGATCTGGCGCAATACTTCTTTGTGCAACCAGGCATTCATTTTGGAGTAGTCGCCACCAATGAATTC
>DAOQPR010000069.1:0-8991 GCA_035333265.1 Anaerolineales bacterium | reverse complement strand
TTTTTCGAGAATTTTGCTAAAGAAACCCATGATGAAATCCTTTCAACATAAATGAAGTGAGTTATCTGCCTTCAGAGTATTCTGTTGGTCAGTGATTTCATTGTATCATTTTTGGATATAAGTTCCAACAATTTTAAAAATCTTTAACAGAAGATTTGACCCAAGGATAGGCACGAAAAAATATTCTGCAAGACTTATGCGGAGAAAAAGAGCGTTAGTTACGGGTGCTCTTTTTCAGTTTTGATACTTTTTTTCTCTGAGCGGATATTGGCAAAATGGGTCAGCGTGTTTCTGCCCGCCTTTTTGGATTCGTACAAGGCCTGGTCGGTTCAAGAAGGATGTTTTGCATGGTCAATTTCAGGGGCGTTCGTTTTGAAGTGAATTGATCGGTGCTTGCTCCCAGGCTGATGGTGATGGGGCGGTTTCTCTGTGTTTCCAGTTCCACCAACCTGCTCCACGCAGAATTTTGTGGCTTCGGCGTGGAGCAGGTTGGGGAAGATGATCATGAATTCTTCTCCTCCGATGCGGGCAGGTTGAAATGGCTTCGCGACTGACAGATTTTTTTAAAGCCGCAAATATTTTTTGATCCGGTTCACCATCTCTTCGAGCTTTACGGGTTTGCTCATATAGGCGGTGGCGCCTGCTTCGAGGCATTTTTCATCGTCACCGGCCATGGCGTGGGCGGTGACCGCAATGATGGGTGTTGTGGCAAATTGTGGAGTGGCACGCAAACGACGTATGACTTCCAGACCATCGATCTCTGGCATTTGCACATCCATCAAGATCAAGTCTGGGGAGGCCGCCAGGGCTTTTTCCAGTGCTTCCCGCCCGTCGCGGGCGGATATGACCTCATATCCTTTACTGGTCAGGTAATCGTCAAAGATCATATTGTTGGCTTCGTTATCCTCTGCAACCAAAATGAGATTCTTTCTCCCTTCGACAGTATTAACCGGCGGGGTGTCCGCGACAACCTGTGTGGATGGGCTTGTGTGGACCGGGTCGGGCTTCCAGGGTAGGGTGACGACGAAATGACTGCCCCGTCCGACTTCGCTGGTGACGGAAACGACTCCGCCATGCAATTCGGTCAGGCGTTTTACCAGTGAAAGCCCCAACCCGGAGCCTTCATAGTGGCGCGTGAGGCTGCTATCGATCTGCGAAAATGGCTGGAATAGCTTGTGCATATCTTCGGGCGCGATCCCGATACCGGTATCACTGACCAGGAAGCGGCAGCTGTTTTTTTCCACATCGGCCGTGACGGTGAGAGAGACTTTTCCTTCAGGGAGGGTGAACTTGACAGCATTGCTGAGCAGGTTGACCAGAATCTGTTTGAGGCGTTTTGGATCGGCCTGCAGAAAGGTGATGGCAGGGTCTGGATGATAATTCACCGCCACGCCTTTTTTCATGGCCGGTTCTTTGATGAAGCTTAGGCAGATCTGACAGATATCTTCGACCGCCACGTTTTCCATGATCAGGTCGAACTTTTCGGCTTCGATCTTGGAAAGGTCAAGGATGTCATTGATCAGGCTGAGCAAATGCCGGCCGCTGTCTTCGATGATCTTTACCATGGTTTGTTGGCGTTCGTTCAATGGGCCGCGGATGCCTTCCAACAGGATCTCGGACATGCCCAAAATACCGTTGAGCGGGGTGCGCAGTTCATGACTCATATTGGCAAGGAATTCATCCTTGACCTTCATGGCACGCTCCAATTGTTTGTTGGCAAGATCAAGTCGGTCACGGTTCTTGCGCAGTGCATCTTCTGCCAGCTTGCGGACGGTGATATCTTCAAATAAGGTCGCAAATTGACCGCGCCGGGGAGAAAAGGCGCGCACGCTGAAATGCCTGTTCAATGCTTGCGAGTAATATTCGTACTCGAGGGGCTCGCCGGTCTGTGCGACTTTGCCGCAGGTTTCGATTTGTCGAAGGTCTGCTGCTGGGATGATCTCCAGTATGGTTTTACCGATCACATCCCTGGTTTGCAGGCCGTTATGTCGTCCATAGGCTTCGTTGGCATCCAGAATTCGGAAATTGACCGGCTGCTCGTTTTCATCGGTAATGATTTCATTTAATGAAAAACCCTCAGTCATGTTTTCGAATAACTGGCGATATTTGGTTTCGCTGGCTTTGATCGTTTCCTCGGCTTGTTTACGATCGGTGATGTCAAACACGGTGGAACGGCTGGTTATATAATTGCCGTTCTCATCTTTAATGGCTGTCGCATTCACCAGCGTCTGGAAGACCGTTCCATCCTTGCGCCGAAATTCCATTTCCAGTTCGTTCAGCAAGCCGCGCTGTTTGAAGGCTGCAAAATTCTTCTTGAAGGTGGCAAGTCCTGCCGGGGTGACAAAATCGGCGAATGGACGACCGATGACCTCTTCCAGAGAATAGCCCAGCCAGGTTAATTCCGTTTTATTGATACGTATAAAACAGCCGTTCGCATCCAGCGAGTGATATCCGGCTGGTGCATTGTCATAAAGGTCCTGCACTTCGGCCGTGCGCTGCTTCACACGTTCTTCCAGTTCTTCCGCCAGCAGGCGGTATTTTTCTTCGCTTTCACGCAGCGATTGTTCTGTTCGTTTTCGGAGGATGACTTCTGCCAGCTGGTGGCGGATATTTTGCAGCCTTTCGAGAACACTTTCGTCGAATGTGCCTTCGCTGGCAAATTCGATCAATCCCAGCGCTTCCTCCCCGGCTTTCAAGGGGATGGAGATCACCGAATGGATGTTCAACTGTTTTGCCGCAACGGGAATGAGTTTTCGCATCAGGGATCTGACCTTGGAAGACAGGAAAGTCGTGTTGGCGAAATCGGTCAGCCAGCGGTTGATCGCATCGAAACCGGTAAAGAGAATGCCATGGTCAGATCTCAAGACCTGATTAAAGTGGTCATCTCCCCCGAGTGGCAGATCGATCTGCGGGAGAGGCCGCCCGATCAGCTTCTCAAGTTTCTCGATCGGGTCACCGGTCATGGTGAAGTGCTGAAGTGATACGAGTGTTCTCTCGGGGTTGATCAGATAGACACTGGCGTAGTCACTCCCGAAGATCTTTTTCGTTTCGCTGGCGATCAGTTGTGTGACCCTGCTGATATCTTCCCCGTGATTGACGGCTTCATTTAATGTATTGATCAACGCCAGGTCTTCCAACCGCTGTTTCAGTGATTCTTCAGCGCGTTTTTGCCTGGTGACATCCTGCATCGCCACAAACGCAAAAGGTTGTTTGTTGATCTCTATGGGATGGGTATCGATAATAAGGATGCGTTCCTGGCCTGCCTTGGTGAAGATGCGCATCTCATTTTGTGCCAGCGTCCCTTCAGCCTCGAACCGGGCAATGGACTGGTTGCGCTGTTGCTCATTGATAATCCCCAATTCAACGGTGGTCTTGCCCAGCAATTCTTCCCGGCCGTATCCCGTCAGTTCCTCAGCGGCCTCATTGACGTCCACCATGGTCACTTCCGGCAGCTTCAGCAAAATCACAGGAACGCCTGATTTCTGGAACAAGGTTGTATACCGTCGTTCGCTTTCATGCAGGGATTCTTCGGACTGCTTACGCTCGATGGCGATACTGGCTAATCTGGCAGCTGTAGTGAGCAGGGAAGTTTCTATATTACTTGGTGTACGCGGCTCTTGAGAGTAAATGGCAAATGTCCCGAGCACGGTACTGTTCGTCGCCAGAATGGGCATTGACCAGCAAGCGCGAAACCCGTGTTTTAGCGCGATTTCGCGGTAGTTTATCCACAAAGGATCGGATGCAATATCAGCAACATAAACCGGAGTTTTGCGGTAGGCGGCTGTGCCGCATGAACCCGCAGCAGGACCGATCTGCAATCCATCAATTGCCGCTACATAAGACTGGGGTATATTTTGACCAGCCATCTGGTGCATGTGAAGTCCATCGCTGTCAAGTAGAAGGATCGAACAAGATATATTTGGGAACTGGGATTCAATATGACCTGTGAGGGCTTCCAGAATTGTGGAAAGCGCTTCGCCTTTGACCAGCATTTCCAATATCTTTTGTTCGTCGGCCTGTTGCAGCTCTTGCTGCTTTCGTTCGGTGATATCTGTATGGGTGCCGCTCATGCGAAGCGGCTTTCCGTTCGCGTCACGTTTGACTACGCGAGCCTGATCCAGAATCCACTTATAACTTCCATCTTTGGCACGCATCCGATATTCGATGCGATGTGCAGGCGTTTTGCCATCCAAATGATCTTGAATGGATTTCATCGCGGATTCGTGGTCATCAAGATGATGCAGATCAGACCACTGCTTTACAGAAAATTCCACTTCTTCCAATGTGTACCCAAGCATCTCAGCCCAGCGCGCATTGCGATACACCTTTCCGGTTTCAATATCCCAATCCCAATACCCCAACTGACTGCCTTCCATCACCAGCCCAAGGCGTTCCTCGCTCTCGCGCAGTTTTTCGAGTGCAGCCTCGCTTTGAGACTCGGCCTGCTTCCGTTCGGTAATATCCTCGAAGAGGATTTGGACACGATCAAGCGTTCCGTGCGTGTCCAAGAGGGGGGTGAAGCGCGCAAAAATGTGAATTGATTTTCCCCATTTGGTGATGTAGGGATATTCATTGGCATGGGTTTGTTGAAGATCGATGGTCTTTTTAAAATCTGCCGAGATGCCAGCCTCGATTAACAGCGGGAAGGTCAGCATATTGATCGCTTTGGTGGCTTCAGCCGAAGGTGAGCCGAGGATTTGCACCACAGCCGGGTTCACTTCCAGGATTTCTCCATGCAGGTTGGCAAGGATGATGCCGATGGGCGCCGCTTCGAATAACTGATGGTATTTATTCTCGCTCGAGCGCAGTTTTTCCTCCACCTCTTTGCGCTCTGTGATGTTTTCAAAGACGGTGGCAATTTCATTGGGCGAGATGCAGTAGATAAAGTTTTCGTACCAGGCATCCAGATGGTCGTCCTTGTAATGTGTGGCTGGCAGGAAAACCGCCTGCCCGGTTTGCCACACCTGACGCATGGCTTCAAGCAGGCCAAATTCTTTTACGCCGGGGCGCATTTCTAAAATACTCCTGCCGATAAGGCGTTCGCGGCGGTCGTTATCGATCTTTTCCCCGGCGCGGTTGAAATCCTTGAAGATGAAATCACGTCCCTCATCCACCACCTGGTAGACCGCGACTCCGCTGTTGGTATTTTCAAACAGTTCGCGGTAACGTCTCTCACTCTCGTGCAGTTTTTGCTCCGCCTGTTTGCGCTCGGTGATATCACTGGTCACGCCATACCAGATCACACTGCCATCTGCTTCGCGCACCGGCTGGGCGCGGTTTTCGAGCCAGATTTCCCCTTTGAGTGGGTGTTGGTAGCGAAATTCAAAATAAACTGGTTCTAATGTGGCTGCCAATTCGGTCAATTGCGCCAGGATCTTTTGCACCTCCTCGGGCGCAATTCTCTGGATGATGGCAAGCGTGTTGGAGTTCAAGTCGGTCATTTCCAGCCCAAAGACATCCTCAAAAGCCAGGCTGGCATAGTGGAGAGTAACTTGGCCATCGGGTTGAACACATAGCGCGGTAATTACACCAGGCACCGTAGCGGCCACTTGGGAGAAGCGCAATTGCTCGGCTTTAAGAGCTTCCTCAGTCTGTTTAAGTTCGGTGATGTCGTTGATGGCTATCATACGGTGCGGCATGTGGCCAATGATGATCGTTTCCATCGAAACCAGCACGTGACGGTGACCATCGCGGACGGGCAGCCACATTTCCTTATTACGCAATCCGCCGCCATACGTGCGGCTTAGGTCAGCGAACATGAGCCACTCTTCGTTGCGGAGCGCCTCTGCAGCAACGTCGGGGTGTCCCAGCAGATCTTCACGTGTCATACCGACCAGATCAAGGTAGGCCTGGTTGACATCTACGTACCTGCCATCCATGGTAACTACTACCACTGCTGACGGGTTGGAACTGAATAATTTTGCAAAACGCTGTTCGCTTTCGCGCAGCTCGCGCTCTGCCTGTTTGCGCTCGGTGATATCTTGCTGTGTCGCCACACGATACAGGATATTGCCAGTCTCATCCCGTACACTGATCACGTCCATTTGCACTGGGTAGCGTGTTCCATCTTTACGAACCATATGGGCTTCGTAACGAACACTGCCCTTGAGGTCCGCTTCCATAATATTTTTTATAACGTGCTCGTGATCTTCCGGCGCGTACATGCTCAAAATGGGCATGGATGAGATTTCTGCAACGGTGCGTCCTTGCAGCTGGGCGAAAGTCGGGTTGCAGGTTAAGACCTGGTTGGTGGCTGGCAGACCGATCGCAATTCCATGCGCGCAGTTTTCAAAAGCATCCGCCCATTGGCGTATCAGTTTTTCGTTTTGTTTGCGTTCGGTGATGTCCTGCAAATTGGTGAGGAAATATTTCTCTCCACCCAGTTGGATGGTTTCGGTTGAGATCAGCATCTGTCGTTCCTGCCCTGCACGGGTATAAAGCAGAATTTCATTTTCGCTGATCGTCGTCTGGACATCCAATATGCCCCGGACTCTCTGTAAAGTTTCAGGCCTGGCTAGTCCCAGTTCTATGGACGTATGACCGACGGCTTCTTCGCGGGTATAGCCGGTCAATTTGGTCCAGGCTTTGTTCACATCTATGATGCGATAGTCGTCTACCTGGGTGATCCCTGTTGGCATCGGATTGGAATGGAACATGGTGACAAACAGCTTTTCCGATTCGCGCAGTTTTTTCTCCGTCTGATTGCGCTCAATGGCATAGCGCAACGCGCGCCCGGCACTGGGGAAGTCCTGTGGGCGTTTCACCAAATAATCCTGCGCGCCTGCCTGCATGGATTGCATGGCCACCTCTTCATCGTCCAGCGCCGAGAGCACCACCACGGGCAGTTCCGGCGCGGAGAGGTGAAGCTTGAGGAAGGTATCCAGCCCATTGCTGTCGGGCAGGCCCAGGTCGAGGAGTGAGGCGTGGAAGGTCTGCTTCGGCAATGCCTCCCGCGCCGAGGTCAGGCTCTCCACCACGGTCAACTCAAAGTCTGCCAGGGCATCCTGCGCCAGAGCCTCTCGCAGGAAGAGCACGTCGGCAGGATTGTCTTCCACCAATAAGATGCTCAGTTTATTTTTTTCCATTTTCTACCTCAGAAGGCAGGGTTACCAGGCTGAACCAGAAATGCTCGATGGACTTGATGGCTTCGACGAAGTTTGGAAAGCCGACCGGTTTGACGATGTAACAATTGGCATGCAGGCCATAAGCTTCGAGCACATCCTGCTCAGACCGGGATGTGGTCAGGACGATAACCGGGATATTAAGCAGCGCCGGGTCTGTTTTGATCTCTGCCAGCACTTCGCGTCCGTTCTTGCGCGGCAGGTTCAGGTCGAGCATGATCAGGTCCGGGTGCGGCGACCCGGCAAACTTGCCCTCGCCGTGCAGGTATTCGAGGGCTTCCACACCATCTTCCACCACATGCAGGGTGTTGGTGAGTTTGAAATCTTCGAACGCCGAACGGGTCATTAACACATCGGCGGGGTTATCCTCCACCAACAGGATCTCGACTTGTTGTAAAGGTTTGGGGTTCATGAAGATGCCCTTTCTGGAATGGTGAAAAAGAAGGTGGCGCCGTGTTTGACTTCCGATTGGATCCACATCCTGCCGCCATGCCGTTCAATGATCTTTTTGCAGAGCGCCAGCCCAATGCCGGTGCCGGGATATTTACTGCGAGTGTGCAGGCGTTGGAAGATCAGGAAGACGCGCTCGAAATACTGCGGGTCGATGCCGATGCCGTTATCTCGCACGGCAAACTGCCAGCCATTCTCAATTTTTTCGGCTCCAACGTGGACCTTGAGCGGCTCCTCACCCCGGAATTTGATGGCATTCCCGATCAGGTTTTGCAGAACCTGGGTTAACTGTCCGGCATCTGCCATCACGGTGGGCAGTGGGTCGGATGTGATCTGTGCCCCACTCTCGGCGATGGCAACATGCAGGCTGGCCAGTGCCATTTGCAGGACATGATTCATATCCGTTGTTTTGAAAGGATTGCCTTTGCGTTCGACACGTGAGAAATCGAGCAGGTCGTTGATCAGTTGCTGCATACGGTTCGAGCCATCCACGGCATGACCGATATACTCATCGGCGCGTTCGTCGAGCTTGCCCTGGTAACGCTGCTGGAGTAGCTGCACCATGCCAGACACCGTCCGCAATGGTTCCTGCAGGTCGTGCGAGGCGACGTAGGCAAATTGTTCGAGCTCGGCGTTGGAGCGAAGTAGTTCATCCTCCATACGTTTGCGCTCGGTAATATCCAGGCCTACTGCGAGGATTTCTGCCGCCCGTCCGTGTTCATCGTAGATCGGTTTGTTTGTCCATGCCATCCAAACGCGGCGGCCATCGCTGCAAATATTTTCATTGACCACGTTCACGAACTGTTCGGGATGATCCACGATGCTTTGCACCAGTGTGGAGAGGTCGCCGCCGGTCGAGTCGGTTTGCGGGACGAGAATGCCCACCGGTTGGCCGATGATCTCTTCTGGACGATAGCCGAAGAAGGCCTGGGCAAATTCATTGAAGAAGACGATCGTGCCGTCGCTCTTCCAACGGATGATGGCGCTGTTGGCGTTCTGCACCAGCTCGCGATACTTCCGTTCATTCTCCTGCAATTGGCGTTCTGCTATCTTGCGGTCGGTAATGTCAAACAACGATGAAATGAAGCAGGGCATCCCTTTCCACGAGATTGGCTCGATGGCAACGATGACGGTATGGATTTCCCCGGATCTCACCCGTACAGTCGCTTCCCGTGCGGTTAGATGCCCTGTTCTTTGCAATTCCTCCACGGCTGCCAGCCGGTCGGCAGGGTTTTCCCACAGGCCCAAGCTTGTGGTGCTGCGGCCGATCAACTCTTCAGGGCTGTATCCAAACAGGCGACAACACGCATCGTTGACCGCCAAAACCTCACTCGTTTCCCGGGCGATAATCGATTGCGATACTGGGCTGGCGAAGAAGGCGGTGGAGAAGCGCTTTTCACTTTCTATTAATTCTGTCTCC
>DAOQPR010000068.1:6625-10656 GCA_035333265.1 Anaerolineales bacterium | reverse complement strand
TTGCCATTATCGCGGACTTCCAACTCCAGGGTTTGGTTTTGAATGAAGAACTTCACCTTCACCTGCGTTGCCTGTGCATGGCGCGAAATATTTGTAAGCGACTCGCTCAGGATATTCATAGCATGGTCAATGACTTCGGGGTCGAGTTGATTCTCTGTGACCGAGAGTTCCACTTCACACGCCACACCCGTGGACTGTTTGAAGTGCTCCACTTGCTCACGCACCGCATCCATGGCATTGAAATGCACAGCGCGGAGGTTATCAATCGCAGCACGGGATTCAGCCAACGTACTACGCGCTCGCGCAATGGACTGCTCCACGATCTCGGCGGCGCGTTCTTTTCTATTTGAAGAGAGATGTGCCTTGACCGCTTCCAACTGCAAGACCAGTCCCGCCACGCCTTGCGCCAGCGTATCATGCAACTCCCGTGCCATGCGTTGACGTTCGTTCTGCAAAGTAAGTGATTCTATTTTTGCATTGTACGCCGCCAGTTTCGCATTGGCGCTTTCGAGGCTTTCAGCAAGTTCCACGGCTTTCTGGCGTTCTGCCAATTGTTGGTTATACATCACCATCAATAAGACAATGAAGCCGCCGTTAAGCATCATGCTGGAAAGCGCAAACCAGATCTGGGCACGCCCCACTTGCCAGTACAACATGCCTGTCATAAATATAAAAAGAAAAATGCCCAACATCAAAGAGCGGCGCGAATTTCCCCACATGCCCAATGCCTCGCCCACCAAACATAAAATGGACGACCCCAACAAGGTAAGGTTGATATCGCTGGTAAAAGGCAGATTCACCATAACAACGATTAGCACCACTTGAACAGAGTAATACAGACCCCACCAATATAGTTTTTCATAATTCCACGTGTTTAGCCAGAAAAACCCGATATGCAAAAGGAACAGGAACACAAAGAAGAAAGCATATGTAGTTAAACATGCATTCCACAAATTCCAAACACCCACACTTGCGATCCCGCCCAACAACAGTGAAATAAAAATATAGAAGGGATAAGCAATAAAGGAATCTTGAAGAGAATTTGTTTCCATGCGCTGATTTTACTCCCCCGCCTCTACCTGCCTATTGTCCGAACGGACAATGTCCGCTTTCGCCCTGAATGGACGATGTGGAAGACATGGCAAATCCATAAAATGGTGTCATATCAACGATAGCTATATTACCTAAAGGAGTATTTCATGAAAGAGAACACCCTCACTTCAAAAAAATTATGGAGTACACTGCTTGCCCCATCTGTATTATTCCTCATTGTTACCATTGCTGTGTCAGTTTATTACGGCATCATCACACGGGGCGACGCCGCTGCCATTGCCGAAAAGACTCCCCAAGCTGTACCGTATATTCTGGTCATCACACTTGGGTTGTCTTTCCTTATTCTCCTGAAAACCATGCGATCCAACAATATAACCTTCCATGAGATTGGCTGGCAGCTCAACGAAGGACAAACCTGGGTAAAGGAAGCCTTGCTTGGTGTCCTCGTCGGTGCGCCGCTGGGAGTGTTGTACATCTATGTCCTTTCGCCGTTGCTCACAACAGTGCAGCGTGCAGTTGGAGATTATGTTCCCCCCGAAGAGATTCTCTCCTCGCTTGGCTCATCTGTCCTGCCTTTCTTCATTGCCAATGTCCTGCTTGCGCCAATCATTGAAGAAAACATCTTTCGCGGCTTTGCGCTCTCGCAATTCGGCAAACGCTTTAGCTCTCCCGTCACTTTCGTCCTTTCATGTCTTGTCTTCGGTCTCTTCCACTGGGCTGGCGGCTTTTGGTACATCGTGTTGGTGGGAACCGTTGCAGGTGGCGTATTTGCAGGCTTGTATATGTGGCGACGCAATATTGTCTCTGCATTCGCCGCTCACCTTGCCTTGAACATCGTTGAATTCTTATTCATTTTGCTGGTTCTGTAAGAAAAAACCTCCGGTTTCACCGGTACTTAAATCTGTGGGTAACGAGGAAGAAATAACAGAAAGTGGAAAGGAAGTGGTATCCACTTTCTACTTTAAGAGTTATTGGTATGATTATAGTGAAATGAAAACTGCCAACACAACCAGCAAAAAGCATAGGCTCTGGTGGTTACTCATCCCCAGTATTGCAATTCCGCTTTGGCTGTATCTTTTTTACGACCTTCCCTCCATCAATTCGCTCTCTGAAAATCTGGCTCAGCCCAGTGTGCGTATTACAGATCGCAATGGAGCGTTGCTTTATGATCTGCTGCCTCAGGTTGGAGGGCGACAAGTCTCGCTTGCTGTGGAGAATATTCCACAATGTATGCGCGATGCGACCGTCGCCGTGGAGGATGCAAATTTCTATTCCCATCCCGGCGTAGACCTGGTCGGCATCCTCCGCGCCGTGTGGATCAACACTACCAGCGGTGAGACCGTCTCCGGTGGCAGCACCATCACCCAGCAATTGGCGCGGATTTTGCTATTCGATGAAGATGAACGCACTGAACGTTCATTGCGAAGAAAAATCCGTGAAGCGGTTTTGGCGTGGCAGTTGACTCAGCGATATTCCAAAGATGAACTTTTAGCTCTGTACTTAAACCAATCCTATTATGGCGGCATGGCATATGGCATCGAAGCCGCGGCGCAGACTTACTTCAACAAATCCGCTTCTGACTTGATTTTGCCTGAGTGTGCGCTTCTGGCGGGGTTGACTCAAACCCCGGGCTTGTACAACCCATACACCAACCCCGACCTTGCCATCGAACGTCAAAAGGTGGTACTGGGGTTGATGGAGAAGCATGGCTTTATCAGTAGTGAGGAAAAGGCTGAGGCGGAGAAAATGCCGATGGCGTTCAACCAGGCTCCGTACCCGATGGAAGCGCCGCACTTCATCTGGCTAATCAAAGACCGTCTGGACGAAATGTTCCTGAATGGAGAGTTGGATCCGCATGAAAGTCTGATCATTCGCACTACTCTCGATGTGAACATGCAACACACTGTGGAAGCGGTGGCGCGGCAGCGCATCGAAAGTTTCCAAAGGGATAATGACCTCATGTCGCGCAATGTGAATAATGCGGCGGTTGTGGTGATCGACCCATCAACTGGCGATGTGTTGGCGTTGATGGGCAGTGTCGATTATTTCAATGAAGAAATTCGCGGCGCGATCAACATGGCAGCATTCCCGCGTCAGACTGGCTCGGCTTTTAAACCGTTCATCTACGCATTGGCGCTTGACCCCAGCCAACCGCAACCGTGGACGGCTGGTACAGCAATTTTAGATGTAAGCACAAATTTTGTGGCGAATGATGGCGCGATCTATACACCGGTCAATTATGATGGCAAGGAACATGGATTCGTTTCAGTGCGTGAGGCATTGGCTTCTTCGTTGAATGTGCCTGCCGTGAAGACGCTTGAGAAAGTGGGGCTGAACGACACAATTGGGCTGGCACAAAAACTCGGCATCACCACGCTCGACCGCCCCGACCGATATGATCTCTCGCTGGCGTTGGGCGGCGGTGAAGTGAGTTTGTTGGAATTGACTACGGCGTATTCTGTCCTTGCTCATGAAGGTGTCTATGTCGGCAAACGGTTGATCCTCTCGATTGAAAATGCAGATGGAGAAATCTTATTCGCGCAAAAGACGGGCCAACCTGTGCAGGTCATCAGCCCGCAGGTGACCTGGCTCATCAGCGATATCTTAAGCGACGATCAGGCACGCTCACGTACCTTTGGCTTGAACAGTGCCCTGCGGTTGGATCGTCCTGCTGCGGTTAAAACCGGAACCACCACAAATTTTTATGATAACTGGACAATTGGCTACACGCCAAGTTTAACGGTTGGTGTATGGGTTGGGAACAGCACCTTCACGCCCATGCAAAACGTCACCGGGCTGACCGGGGCAGGCCCCATATGGCATGATGTGATGCGGGCGATCCTGGAAGGACACCCCGAAGAAAGTTTTGTTCAGCCTGAAGGGCTGGAGCAAGTGGAAATCTGTGCTCTCTCAGGTTTATTACCCACTGAGTATTGCCGAAGCACGCGGAAAGAATGGTTCATTCAGGGAACCGCTCC
>DAOQPR010000068.1:2860-6525 GCA_035333265.1 Anaerolineales bacterium | reverse complement strand
GGAACACATCAGATTTGGGCAGAAGCCGTGGATGGAAATGGGAAACGAATCAAAACTGATGTGGTGACTGTAAATGTGTTGAGTGAGTAAAACGCTCTGTTGAGGGCTAAGCCCTCAACAGAGCAATGAGTAAACAAGGAGTCCAGAAGTTCTACTTATGGACTCTCATCGCAAGTAGAACTTGCGCAATCCAACTACCTAACCACAAACGTACTCCCCGCACCATGCCCGCTGACATCGGGGAAATAGAATTCAAACGCCGAAGGCGGCAGAACGTTGAACGTGCCGCGATTGCTGGCGCGCACAAGGTAGGTATACACATACGTTCCAGATGGCAGATAATCTGCCGCGAGCGAGATCTTTTCATCCTGGATCTGGATGTGGTCGAAGTACCACCAGCCCCAGCCGCGTTCCTTTAAACCTGCAATCGTGATCGTGGATGGAACGGCTGTATCGGTCTGCAAAGTGGAATCAACCGCCTCGAACCCCGCCGGAAGCGGATCATCCACCGCAACATAGTACAACGCCGATGGCGCGACGATGGTCAGGCGTACATGCAACAGGTCACCCATCTCGGCAGAGGTGACCGGCGTCTCTTCATCACCGACCATGAAGTACTCGCGTTTGATGAAGATGCCCTGCTCCACCGGCTCGACATCCGGCACGTTCATGGTGGCATTCAGGAACGTTGTGTAATACAGGTTGCCATCACCAGTTCCGCGCGAGATGACCAGGAAGTTGGTCTCATCTTTCAACATTTTTTCCAACTCGATCTTCAATTCAGCCGTCTCTGTCAGATGTTGCGGATCGGTTTCGCCTTCCGTCAGGGTTTCGCCATTCAAGCCAATGGCATATTTATATTGCGAGTCAAATTCATTCTGTTGTTTCAACCAGTTGACCAGGGCGATCAAGCTCCAGGTTGTATCCTGTGTCGATGCCCAGTGATTCCCTTCGCGGTTCGCCATCAACCAGCGGACGGCATTCGTGGTGACCGGGCTTTCCGGGTCGATCTGCAAATAAGTGTTAAGGACAATCGCTGTGGTGCGCGTGTCTGAGTTCCAGTTGTAGTAGTCGCGGTAGTCCTCCTCCCAGTGTGTACCCGAAGCCGATAGGGTTGCACCAGCCTGGAGGTCCGCGAGAAGCGAGGCAATCCGTTCATCCTGTGGGTCGAGCAAATGCATTGCATGCGCCAGATATGCCTTTCCATATAAACTCAAGCGATCATTGTTCTCGTACAGATAATTCAACTCCGGCGAGCCGCTTGAAAGTTCGCCGCCCTCTGCCAACACATATAGGATGAACGCCTGACGGTTACGTTCCCAGGCTGGCGCATTGTCGTTAAGATATGGCAGATTGTTCTTGAGGTAATTCAGACCATTCGCCAAGGTCACATCCGAAATGGAATAGCCGGATCTCTGCGCTTCGATCAAGCCATAAAGGACATAGGCAGATACATACGGGTCACTGTTTTCTCCGCCCCACCAACTCCAACCATAATCGTAGTATTGATTTGAATAGATACGCTGCAAGGCATCGTTGACCTGTTCATCCAGGTTAGCGCTCAAGTCGTTGGTCACACCGGCTTCATCCAAAATTCGCTTGGTGATGACGTTCGGCAAAATGCGCGAGACGGTTTGTTCCATGCACAGGTAGGGATAATCTTCCAAATAGGTCAGGCTGGGCTGAATGGATGCCACCAAAGATGGCGAGATCTCCACATCCACCGAGGCATCGGTAAATGTAGAAGCGTTCGGTAGCAACACAGCTTCGGTAACTGAGCCACGCCCCGTGATCATTCCGGAGGTGCCCACCGTCTCCTGCAATGTGTAGCGATAGACGGATATCCCCTGCCCCGGCAGAGTCCCCAAAGAGGGTTTACTGGCATCGGTATACTCCCCACTGACCGCTTTGGCGATCAGGTCAACCCGATCCGTATCTACATCCACAGCACCTTTCCAAGCCACATACTTTTGCTGACCCGCAGGCACATCAATCGTCTGTGTGGTTTTGGATGCAAGTTCCAGACCCTGCGCCTCAAGGGTCACATCCACAGAAAGGTCTTTTTGAGTATTGTTATGAACCGCCGCGCCGATCTCCACTTCATCGCCGACCATAAAGAAGCGCGGAGTTTGGATCTGCACATAGAGCGGCTTGTTGGTCTGTATCTCAACCGAGCCTTCGCCTACTAAACTATCCGCCGTCACAGCACGCACATCCGCCACCCAGGTGGTGAGATTCTCCGGCAGGGTAAATGTGACTTGTGCCTCGCCCTTCTCATCGGTGACAACCTGTGCCCGGAAGACCGCCGTATCTTTGAAATCCTGCCGGACTGTAATCACACCTTCACTATCACTGCCGCCGCCACCGCTGGCAGAGCCATTCACCACGGCTTCACGGAATTCCTGATTATAGGCATCGGCGCTGGTGATCAACCCATTCGCAGTGATGATACTCAATGCACGTGGTGCATAGAAACTGCTCAACATGGGCGGGCTGTTCGGCGAAGTTAACGCCAGCACAGCCTTATCCACCACCGCCAGTGAAACATCGGCCACCACTGGCTTCCCGGCATAATCGGTTGTTTGAATCGAATATGTGATCTCGTCGCCAGGGCCCGCGCTTTCCTTATCCGTGGTCACCGAGACGTTCAATTCCTTTTGCGCCGTATCGATGTGGATCGCCGCCATGCCAACCTTATAACTTGGCACACCCGAAGAATCGACGCCGCTGATGACCGTCACAGCCACATAGGCGATCGGCGCAAATTCGTCGGTGATGGGCAATTCATAAATGGTACTGTTGCCACTTAACTTCAAAACTTCGTTCTTGTAAATATGCCCGCGTTCATAAGTGACGAGCGCGTACACTTCACCTTCAAAAGGCTGTGCGATCAACAGTTTGGCCGTATCGCCGGGTTTATACATTTCCTTATCCGCGATCAAACTGAACGAATGGTCATTGGTCTGACGCCACGGCACATAGCCCGCACCTGCCACCCAGATATAGGTCGAAGCTTTATTTGAATTGCCCTTGCTGTCTGTGATGGTGACCAACGCCTTATACACCCCGCCCTTCGACGGTGTGAACGATACCGACGCGCGTCCTTCCTCGTCGGTCACTGCCTTCTGCGACCCGGCAGGAATTTCCTTCACCGACGACTTCCACGTCAGATTCCCTTGTTCATCCTTTTCCTGCACGCTATACCATTGCCGCTCTACAAACATGACCGTTACTTGTTGATTCGAGATCGGATTCGAATCCCAATCGAGCACAACCACATCAAAGGCCTGCGCCTGCCCCTGCACTGCCACATACGATTCGGAACGGATGCCCGCGTAATAGTCACTTTGATGAACGACAATACTCGTGCCACCGCTGACCACATTCCCGGTCACATCGGTGACATTGACACCAAAGGTCGCCTGCTGGCTTGTGGTGATATCTGCTGGCAAGAACTCCTGTGAAATCTCCACATGTCCCTTGGCATCCATTTGCACATTCGCGCCACTGATGATATTCCTGGACGATGGTTTATCCTCGGAATAATACACGTCACGTTCCCAGTCGCTAAAGCTATAACCTTCATAGCCGCCTGAAGGCGAGAAGTAGTACCTGCTCAATTCGACGAACCAATCCGCAGTCGCGTTCGAGACGGAGCCGCCGGA
>DAOQPR010000068.1:0-2760 GCA_035333265.1 Anaerolineales bacterium | reverse complement strand
TGAAAGTAAACATCATAGAATGTGACCGGCACATTGGCCTGCGGCACTCCACTTTCAAGATCTGTGAGCCACACAAAGCCGTCGCTGGCAGAACTCTTCAACACCACATTGTCTGTCGAAATAAAGAAAATATTTCCCTGAAGAATGTCACTGCTCCGCCCGGCCTGACGGGTAATGTAATAATAACCAGGCTTCAATGGATTGCCATCTTCATCATCCAACAGCAGCTGTTCCACTTTTAGGTCATTATCCATTTCTTTGAATTCAAAATCCCACTGCCGCACAGGGTTCCCATCCGGCTTATATATGGTTCTATCTGCCGAGCCTGAAAAGAAATAGCCGAGCTCATCCAGCGTCATTGGATAGATGGTGATCAACTCGCGTGCCACATTCAAGTGCTCATAATAAATATCCTGCTGGCCTTCGTAACGGAAAGTCAGTGGATCATACGGCATCGCCAGGCGCGCATAAGGGCTGTATGCCGGATTGGTAAATGCAAAGGCATATTCCTCCTTGATCGTATTCCCGTAAATGTCCCGCGCACCTGGCAGGATGCGCACCACATAATCGGTGGAAGGTTCCAACCCATAAATAGTGACCGAGTTTGAACCTCCATAAAAATACGAGGAAAAATCAATCGTCTCTTTCAATGGCGGTGTGATCTGAATGCGCCCCTTCAAACTTTCCTCATCCATCTGCGAGGCAAAATTAATGGTCAGATAGGATGAGTATTCCTGATTTTTATTATTGGGATCGGGAAAGATTCCAATCACAGATGGATATGGCACCGTGGAAAAATCGGTCAGCCAGGTATATCCCAGAGGGCCGCCATCCTCCGCCTGCGCAGACTCATCGATTGAAAAGGTGTAAAAACTTTGGATATCATACAGCCCCACCGGCGAAACTGTCACTTCATTTCCAGCTTCATTCCAGGCAAATTGAATCGGAACGGTTTTACCGGTTTCGCGGTTGGTGATTTTGGTGGCGTTTTCGACACTTTTATGATTCATTGGAATATTCGAATCGAAATTGACCACGAGCGAGTCGTCCAGCCGGATATGATCCATGGTACTGCTGTAACTCAGCCAGTAACCATCCCGTGTCATCACCCAATTGACGATGGGAGTCTGCGTGACGAACTCCGCCTGATACGACTCCTCCATGGGATTCCCACTCACATCCTCCAGCCCCGCCTCCACTCTGACCTGATACCTGGTGTTGCTCTTCAAACTTTTCTCCGGCTCGAAGATATACACGGACGAACTCACCCATTCGCCCTTGCCTTTCACTTCAGGAGTGATCTTCACCGGCTGAGGCAGGTCAATGGCACGCCCGCTTTGTACCGTCAGCGGTACGATGGGATGATTGAACACCACCGTAATGCTGGATTGTGTGTCTACTGTCTCTGTTCCATTTGCAGGGAAGAAATCGGTGACACCCAATGTATCAATCGTAAAGAACCGAATCCGAATTTCATCCTGAAGCGCCTCACCTGTCGCGGATTTTGCATCCGTAGAAATGAGCGCCTGATATTCCGCCGAGGGAACCCAGCGTTCATCGGCAGTGAAAGTTAAGGTTCGGGCGTCATCCCAGTTAATTTCGCCGGAGACAGGCTCGAGGTCCGGGTTAAGAAGCGAGAAGGAATCTGCCAGGCTGGCAGCATCCATATCCCGGTCAAATGTGATCTTAATAGGAGATTTCAAATCCAGCCATTGTCCCTCTGCTGGAGATTGTTCCACAACCTGCGGCCCTGTCGCTTCGACAGAGACATCTGGCTTTGAATCAGAAATGTTCTTTACAATGATTCCCCCGGCAACTGCCACCAGGACGCCCACCACGATCCAGACGATCAAACGTTTATTCATATATCGGCCTTTCCCATAAGGATGAGTATGCTTTGATATAAAACAACTGTCAAGCGGGGTTTTGGCGAAAAATTTTTTCGGCGTACAATACATGTATGACGTCAGAAGACCTGCGCAAGTTCCAATTCCTGCTGGCCCGTCTCGAGCGTATTTCTGCAGATTCAGTTGTGGCACACCAGGCCAGCGGGGTGCGTGGGGCCATGCTCAGGGCACTCGACAAACTCGAAAAGGGCAGTCCTGTTTCAGGTTCTGAAGCAGGACGCCTGATAGAAAGCGGCTATTCTCTGCTTGAAAAAGCAGCCGAGGAAATTGTCCGCTGACTGGATGGATAGTGGAAAATTGTAGGTTTTGCGAAAACCGTTGGGGAATTTGATCTTAAGCCGAACAAAAACTCCAATTTGAAACCAAAGTACTACTTCCCTCGTATTGACATATGGATAATTAAAAAGTACTATTTAGTTATTAATACTAACAATTTCGATATACAGGACGTGTCAAACAATGCAACTTACCATCAACAACCTGGGCAAAGAATACAAACGCGGATTTTGGGGATTGAAAGATTTTTCCCTCCAAATCAAACCCGGCATTTTAGGCTTACTCGGACCAAACGGCGCGGGCAAATCGACATTCATGCGTATGCTTGCCACCATCACCAAGCCAACCGATGGAACCATTCTTTGGAATGATGTCGATGTCGCAAAGAATCCCGACGCACTGCGCGATGTGCTCGGCTATCTTCCGCAAGACTTTGGCGTGTATCCCAACCTCAACGCCATCGAATTCCTCGAATACATGGCAGCCATTAAGGGACTCGACGCCAGCACCGCAAAGAAACGCATTGACGAACTGCTTCAACTTGTCAATCTCAAAGACGCGGCGAAACGTCCGCTGG
>DAOQPR010000067.1:0-10752 GCA_035333265.1 Anaerolineales bacterium | reverse complement strand
CATTGTTTTCCGCAGCAACAATGGTGTCAAAATATGTAGTATAGTACCCGCTCAAGTACGGATATTCAGGTGTATTCTTATACAGATTGTACGTCCAGGCAACATCTTCAGCGGTCAGAGGCTGTCCATCGTGCCATTTCACCCCGTCACGGATCTTAAATGTCCAGGTGACACCATCATCTGAAACCGACGCGCTCTCCGCCAAGCTCAAGCTAAACGTGCCATCCAGATTAAGGTTATACATAGAGTCATACACCAGTTCAAAGATTGTATATGACACCGCCAGGATCGCATTACCTGGATTTAGCGTATCCGGACTGCCTGACCATCCAATACGCACAACGGCAGGTTGATTACCTCCCCCGCTACAGGCAGAAAGTAAAATTGCAAACGACACAACCAGGTACAGAAGTTTTCTTCTCATCTTATCTCCTCGTGATTGATCATCTTTTCCGCAAAGAATAGAATGCGCCATGGTGGGCAAACCGCCAGGGCGCAGGAAAAGGTTTGTTGACTTGAATGGGTCTAAAGAGGGCATCTATTCAAAATTTTACTAGATATTTTGTTATCGGAAAAGCATGTTAGTTGTACAAGTGGAATTTTGTGCTTGGAATTAAATAAATGATAATAGGAGTAGGTAAAATGGCTACGCGCAGCACAACTTTTTTCCATTATGACGACCTGACTTGGGATGAGGTTGCCAACCTATCCAGGGATATTCCACTGGTACTGCCGCTCGGCTCTGATTATGACCTCGAACTGCTCGCCAACCAATTAAGTTTCCCGCCCCGAATCGGACTCCTGCCAGCCTTCCCATTTGGCTGGCGTGGCAGTGCTTTGGAGGTTCCCGATTCTGTCTTTATTCCATATCTTGCGAATCTTTTAGACAGCCTGCGCGATGATGGGTTTTCACGTGTCTATTGTTTGGCCCCACAAGGATTCGATCCACAAGGTGAAGTCGTTGCAACTCTATCTCCATTCATTTTGCGTCAATCTGTCAGATCCCATTATGAACGCCAACGTGTCCTCCCGCAGGATAGTGAAAGAAACAAAGTCATCCTTTTCCCAATTGGCCATACCGAACAACATGGATATCACCTCCCCCTCTCTGTGGATACCATCATTATTGATGCAATAGCAAAAGGAACAGAGAAAATAGGCACTAATATGGCTACGCGCAGTTTTACGATGCCCGTCATGCCCTATGGAGTCAGTACACATCGAGCCTCTTTCGCCGCCACCATGAATGCAGGTGGACGAGCCTTTGAGGATTTTTGGGTGGCTGTTATTGATGTACTCGCCTCACGCGGTTTTGATCGGTTTTATTTAATGAGCGGCCATGGAGGAAATGTTTCTTTTTTAGTTAATGTTGTCAAGTACGCGGGAGAACGTCATCGTAGAATATTTTGTGCTACAGCTTTCCTTCATACATCCGGCCGTATTGGAGCGGAAGCCCTACAAAAATATCGAACCTCTGCCATTGGCGGTATGGGCCATGCCGGGGAATTGGAAACATCCTATATGCTCCATTTGCGGCCTGACCTCTGCAAAATGGAACGTGTCGTTGATGAAACTGATTTCATCGCCACGCCCGACTACTATATGGATTGGATCGAAGGTGGAAGTCTGGTGGCGAATCCACCCTGGGATGACGACACAAAGACTGGCGCATATGGAGCCGGGAGCCATGCCACAGCAGAAAAGGGTCGACTGTGGCTAGAGGCAGCCATCGCAGAAAAAGCCGACCATGTTGAGCAGATCCATGAGCAGCATGAACGGCGCGAAAAAAGAAGAAATGAAGGTTTTGGGTTGTGGGGAAAATTTAAGTAAGCAGATCCGGCACAGGCAATTGTGCCTGTGCCGGATAGCTTTATTCTTTCACAACAAAGGTATATTTCATGCCGCAAAAAAGCCGTTTGCCAACCATCAATTTAAAGAAGGTCTGATAATTACCCGGCTTGGTAGGCGCTGTAAATTCGGCGCCTACGGTGACTGTTTTTCCAGGTTCAACGGTTCGAGTGAAATCCTGTATTTTTGTTCCATCATTCCGATAACCGCCTTGATAGACCAAATCGACACCATAATACGGCCAGGCTTTTGTTCCATTATTGAACAATGTCCAATAGACATAAAAATGTTCCTTTTTCTGGAACTCATAATTCTTTGGAGGAATGATTCCTGCAATAATGCAAGACCATTCTCTATCGGACATTTTAAAATCCTTCCCAACCTCAGGAGTGCCTGGTGTACCGCCTGGGGTCAGCCCCAACTGCTCAGCAGAAACGGTAGCCGGAGAAGTATAAGAAGCAATCGGTGTATGAGTGGGGAACTTAAAAATAAATGTGGGCGTGAATGTGGGTGTAATCGATGGGGTAAAAGTTGGGGTTGGAGTAGAGGTTGATGTAGGCAGAGCAGCCATGGTCTGAGTCTGAGCCGCGTTTGCCGTCTCCACAATGATCGTCTCCAGCGAATTAACATCAGAATTTGTATCAGGCAGCAAAACAGGATTCGCAGACGGAGATGGGGCGCCAGGCAGGGCACACGCAATCATCGCAAGGAATAGAGCCAGGAAAGAAATTTTTCTATACATACCAACCATTAAAGTATATCGCGGAATCTTGAGTTGATGAATTCCTCCCCTTTTGCAATGAACTCATCATACTCATCCAGAATTGGTGCAGATGCCATCAAATCCTGAGTCTTCTGGCGCAGCACTTGTCTCGCAGCAGGCTGACCAGCCTCGATCCATTTTTCCATGCTGTAGCGTGGATAGACTTTGCTAACGTAATAGCCATTCTTGTAATTCTTTAACGTGGATGGCTGGTTGAGAAAACTTTTGCCGGGACCTACTTTAAAGATCTCATTTACAGCCGAGTTGGTTTCATCCAATTGAAAACCATTATGAAGGCGCAAGGCCTGGTCGATGATCTCGTGGCAATGGACAAATGTGGTCGGTGAGATGGATTTCGAGCCGAGCGAATCACCAATGAAGGGAGCCAGATGTCCGTTTGAAAGAAGAAGCGCGATGGTATTCATCCAATAGGTGTCTGCTGCAATAAGGTCCATACCCCAGCCGGTGCCACTGCCAGAGGTGGAGCAATGTGGGATGCCGTAAAATTTCATCATCTCAGAACAGGCAACGCTAATAAGGATGCTCTGGGGATCATAAAAATTCAACATGGTACGCATATCAAAATAAACAGGCAACATGCCCAATAATATGGGAGCGCCTTTCTTGATGGTCTGGCTGATAACCAAACCAGCCAGCAACTCTGCCATGAGAAGGGTAAGTGTCCCAGCCGGTGTCAGAGGCGTCGAAGCTCCTGCCATACTATAATTTGAAAAGATAATGGGTAGCCCGCGTTCGATGGCTACTTGCATTTTATCCACAGTACCGGCATTCATCACCAACGGGCTGACAGGATTAAAGTAGGGAATTACAAACGGCTTTTCCCCCACCGGGTTGCCTTGTAGATGTTCAAACATGTCCAGAACATCTGGGAATCGATCCTCGTCCGAGACCAGCAAAACAAGCGGTTTGGTGGTATTGGAAATATGTTCCAGCGAGCCGTACATATCACCAAGTTCTTCTTTTACATCCCGGACGATTCCCACGGTGGAGATTACATCGTAATGATCGAGCATTGAGCCGAGGCGGACAAGGTCACGAAAGTTTTCGCGCTTAAAAATATCGAGCGTCTCATCCACGGGGTTCTGATAAAAAAGCGCCGTTACTCCAACTCCAAAACGTAACCGATCTTCCCCAAGTTTTAGTTTATGTGCGCCCCGCCGATCATACACGTCAATGGTTTTGGGCGCAGATTTGATCGCCTCTTCAATGACCTCCGGCGGGAATCTGATGATGCGGTCATCAGCCTTCAGATGTAACTTTCGCTCTAACATTTGTAATATGGCCGGTGAATCAACTCTTACTCCGGTCTGGCTTAACACCTTCAACACATTTTGATGTGCTTCTTGAATTTGTTCTTCATTCATTAAAGTCAATCGTGGACGGACATTGTTCATAAAGGCTCTCCTGTCCATGATTGTAATGGAATAAGGGTAAATATGAAAAGAATAAAGCCAGTGCGGCAATGACTGCACTGGCTTTTGTATCATTTTTCCTGGTCCCAACGTTGACGGTCTTCGGGGTTTTCAGGGTCTAGAAATTTCGGATGGATCTTCTCAAAAACACGATGCCCATGGGATGTCCAAAGTTCGGCAGCCAGTCTCTTTGGATCACAATTCACGCCTTGAGACATAAAATATTGACAGATACGCATCACATCGCGCTGAAAGATGCCCCACGAAGACGGATTCGACTCGGGGATGACCACTTGTGGGAAGTCGATCAACTTGATATCACCATCCCAGTAAAGAATGTTATATGCTGAAAGGTCACCATGAATGCGATCCTTGGAAAGCATAATATCGAGGTTACGGACAACCCGCTCAAACAAAGGCTGAGCCTCATCCTGTTCCAGTGCAATATGGCTTAATGGCGGAGCCGGGGTGCCATCGTCGCCAATAAACTCCATCAGAATGGCATTCTTTTCCTTCGCAAAAGGCCGGGGGACATCTGCTCCAGCAGCAAACAGGATTTCCATTGTGACAAGTTCGTACGATATCCACGACTGATGGCGGACTTCCTCGCCATACCGGGTACGCTTGATGATGGCATTTACATCGGCTTCTTTCCACAATGCATGGCCGTCTTCGTCCAGATCAGTTCGTCCCACCCGGTACTGTTGATCATTCTTTAGATTGCGCAAAGAACGCGGCCGATAGACTTTGGCTGCCAACAAAGGAACATCCACTTCTGTGCCAGGTTTACACTGGTATACAGATGCCTCCTTACCGCCTTTCACCCGTCGAGTGACATCGGAGATCCACTTGTGTTCGTAAAAGGCTCCCAATGACTCGAGCAGCCACCATTCTTCAAAACGGGCAGCCTTATAGCTGAACTTGAAAGTGCTACGTGAATCATCCTGTTTGTGGACAAAGAGTTGGTCGGACATAGGCATCTTCTTAGGGTGCCTGCCTGTATTTCTTGGACGACGCCCAACATTCAGAGCGCGGCTCAACTTATCATCGTCATCCAGATCATCAAAATGATCTAAAAGGTCTTTTGTATTCATAACTAGTATCGTTCCTAAAAAAACAAACCGCAGGAATCAAACTCCTGCGGTTGAAAAGACATAGTCTTCTTCGGTTAATCGGTTAAATAAAAACCGCAGGCGACGCGCGCCTGCGGTTCAATAGTTTATATGCAAAAAACTATGACACACTCAAAGGAGGCGCGCTGAAAATAAGTTTGAAAGAACATGAGATGGCTTGCATGTTTTCGTGCCTCCTTTCGTGGAATAATATAGTAATAGAATTTTATGACAAGCCTGCTGAGGCGTCAAGTAGGAATTTTTTCAGCAGTATAATCCCAGCCACTATTACTCAAACCGGAGGAGCCATGAAAGCCGTTCGTTTTATAGGCGCCAATCAACCGTTGCAAATGCAGGAAATCCCTGTGCCCGAGATCGGCGAGTGCGATATTTTGGTGAAGGTGAGAGCCGCGGGGATTTGTCATTCCGATGCGCATTATCGTGCGGGCATCTCGCCGGTGCGGCCTGTACCGCTCACATTGGGGCATGAAGTGGCAGGTGTGGTGGAAAAAATCGGTGGGCAAGTCAACAATGTCAAGGTTGGAGATCGTGTCTGTTTGCATTACAACCTTTCCTGCGGCGATTGTTATCACTGCGCCACCGGCAACGACCAATTTTGTGAAAACGTTTTGATGATCGGTCATTACACCAATGGCGGCTACGCGGAATACATCGCCGTGCCTGCCCGCAATGCCATTCACCTTCCAGGTGAAATTCCCTTTGAACAGGGTGCGACTCTTATGTGCGCCAGCGCCACGGCTTTCCATGCACTCCGCAAGAGCCGCCTCAAGGCTGGGGAACGTGTGGCAATTTTCGGCGCGGGCGGACTCGGACAGTCTGCCATTCAACTCGCACATGCCTTCGGCGCGGTCGAAGTCTATGCAGTCGACATCAATGAAGAGAAACTCAAATTCGCACAACGCTATGGCGCAATTCCCATTCATGCCAGACAGGCGGATGCCGTGACTGAGATCAAGTGTCTCACCCATAACAAAGGAGTGGATGTAGCCATTGAAATGATCGGTCTGCCGCAAACGATGAAGCAGGCCCTGCAAGTAGCGGGCGTGATGGCACGTGTTGTCATCGTTGGGCTTTCAAACAAAACCCTCGAAATCCAAACCTACACCGAACTGCTTGGCAATGAGGTTGAACTCATTGGCTCGAACGACCATCACTTGCAGGAGCTTCCCATCCTTGTAGAGATGGCTCGTAAAAAAATTCTCGATACCTCGAACATTGTCAGCCGTACCGTACCTCTGGATGCAGACGCCATCAATGCCGTGTTGGATGATCTGGAACATTTTGGCAGTGACATCCGTACGGTGATCGTACCCGCCTCCTCCCAAACCGATGCCTGATTCTACAAAAACGATATAATCCACGCCGAAGGCCCCTATGACAAACCAGACACCCACCATCACTATCAACCCAAAACGCACCCTCATCGTTCTTTTTGCAATCGTTATTCTGCTGGTCATCCTCAGTATTTGGGGGCAGCATATGCGCTTCTTCGGCGTTTCAGATATTCGTGGAGCATGGCATGAATTTCTGATCGACCAGATGATGAATAATTTTTATCTGGATTTTGAAGGCAATGTTCCCACATATGCAAATGCGCTATTGTTATTTATTCCCTCTTTATTACTGGCAGGCATTGGCATCTGGAAGAATTCCGTACGCGATAAATTCCGCTTTCACTGGAATGGCCTGGCGATTATCTTTTTTCTGCTCTCCATTGATGAAATGGCATCCATCCATGAAAAGCTCATCAAACCGATGCGTGCCATCTTTGGTTCGGAGGGCATCTTTTATTTCGCATGGATCATCCCAGGATTAATTGTGGTAGCGTTATTTGGCTTAACCTATCTAATGTATTTCCTTCATCTTGAAAATAAATTCAAATTACTCTTCTTTTTCTCGCTGGCCGTTTACCTCAGTGGAGTGATCGGCGGCGAGATGGTCAGCGGGTACTTTGCCGCCAACCTTGGCATCAAGAATTACACCTACGCCATCGTTGCCAGCCTCGAAGAGTCGGTAGAAATGTTTGGCTGCTCACTTATTATCTATTCACTGCTCGAATATATAAAACATTACCTTCCCGATGGACTGATCTTCAAAGCAGTATGACCCCTGAAAACGTTATCTCTCTCCTTGAACTTAAGCGCAACACCGGCGAACGCGGCTCACGTATGTGGATCGCCTTCGAGGGCATTGTCTATGATGTGACCGAGTGCCCCAAGTGGCGGCTGGGACTGCACGAATTTTTACACTTTCCCGGCCAGGATCTGAGCGGAGAATTGCAAGATGCGCCGCATGAGGCTGAAGTCTTCAGGCATGATTGTGTCAAAATTGTTGGCAAGTTGGCAACTTAAATGGTTCGTATTTCTTAATATCGAAACCCTTGAACCTGTAAATAAAAAAGGAATTACCCATAATATGACATCTCTCAAATGGTGGCAAACCGCTGTTTTTTACCAGATCTATCCCCGTTCCTTTGCAGATGGCAACGGCGATGGCATTGGTGATTTTAAAGGCATCACTGAAAAGCTCGATTACCTTTCCAGCCTCGGCGTGGATGCGCTCTGGCTTTCGCCTCATTTCCCCTCCCCCAACTGGGATTGTGGCTACGATATTTCAGACTACATGAACGTCGCACCTGAATACGGCACTCTCGAAGATTTCAAAACCTTCTTAAAAGAGTCCCACAAACGCAATATTCGCGTCGTCCTTGATCTTGTTCTAAATCACACGTCTGACGAACACCCATGGTTCATCGAGTCCAAGTCCAGCCGTGATAATCCTAAAGCAGATTGGTACGTTTGGGTCGATACGCCGCCCAACAACTGGCAATCCTGCTTCGATGGTGATGCATGGACCTATGTCCCCGAACGAAATCAGTATTACTATCACTACTTCATGAAACAGCAGCCGGACTTAAACTGGCATAACCCCGAAGTAAAAAAAGCCATGTGGGATGCTGTTCGCTTCTGGCTCGACCTTGGTGTGGATGGTTATCGTCTTGATGCTATTGGTACCATTTACGAAGACCCCAATCTTACGCCTCACACCGTCCCCATGAACCTTGCCGAGTTGCGTCGCTTCTCCGAGCTTGCAGAGACCGAGGAGGACAAGAAGCGCAGGGAACAATATTGGATCGATATGTTTAAGAACCAATGGGGGCAGGCAGGGGTTCACGAACTGATGAAAGAGTTGCGCGCCATCCTCAACGAATACGACGGCGACCGTATGCTGGTCGGTGAAGACGACAATATTGATTACATGGGCGATGGCACAGACGAACTTCACCTCGTCTTTAACTTTCCTTTGGCAAATACAAATCGCATCACCCCTACCCACATCCGTGATAACCAAAAAGAACGTATTGCCCATTTGAACAAACTATCTGTAGCAGGTTGGCCTTGTAACACACTTGGCAATCATGACCGTTCGCGCATTTACACGAATTATGGTGACAAACTCCATGATGCAGAACTGGCGCGCCTCAACGCGGCTCTTGTGTTGACCCTGCGTGGGACACCGTTTCTCTACAATGGAGAAGAGATCGGCATGACCGATTATCTGCTCCCAAACATCTCTCAAGTGAAAGATACGATGGGATCCTGGTATTACCATACCATCGTCACCGAAATGGGCGTCGACCCGGAAGAAGCCATGTTCCGCACTGCTGAAATGACTCGCGACAAGAATCGCACTCCGATGCACTGGTCAAACAAACCCAACGCGGGTTTTTCGCCGGACGATGTGCAAACCTGGCTGCCGATCAACCCAAATTACAAATCAGGTATTAATGTCCGTGACCAGGAGGTAAACCCCAATTCGCTGCTGAACTACTACAAACATCTGCTCAAAGTCCGCAAAGAAACTCCAGCCTTGATCGACGGTGAATATCAACCCTTACATGAAACCGCTGGGGATTATTTTGCCTTTTTACGAATCGCACCAAATCAAACCGCTCTGGTTATTTTGAATTATTCGGAAAAACGGCTGGAATTGAATTTCACGGACGATATTGCAGGCAGCCGACTACACACTCTTTTCACAAGCGGTATCCGCTCACAAGTGGATCGCACGCCTGAAAAGCTCACCATCGCCCCGTTTGAAGTCTTTATTGCTGAAGTGCAGAAATGAGTCAGGAACGCCCACGCCCCAAAGCATTCGCCACTTTGTGCGGACGAATCTTCCATGACACCGACCCGCAGTATTTCCCGTCGGCACAGCACCATGAAAAAAAGATACTCCTATGCACCGAAGCCTGTCTGGGCGCATTCCTTGCCGATCCGGATGTGTTCTGCAAGGTGCATCGTAATTCTGATAAAACTGCCATTCGTTTAAAAAATGAGATCGAACACCTTATTGGTTTATGGAGCCAGTATGATTCCACCACGAAAAGCGATTGAATACGAATGATTTGAATTCAAAAACAGCGCGGAGACCATCGTCATCCCCTCGTTTTGCTGAGAACGGACAGGTGTAAATCTCATTCATGTATGCGCCGCTGCAACTGGAAGCGCTCTAGCGCAGGACGTTTGGCTGTACGGGCAGTGTGACGGCTGTTGACCTTATGGCGAAGCCAAATGTCGAGTTTTCAGATAACAGGTTCCGGCTTGGGCCGGAGGCGATCACGGAGGCCAGAAAGATTTCAGGTAACCGCTCAAGTGAGCGGTTTTATTTTAGCTCTTTATTTGTGAAATTTATCACTAAACAGGTCAATCGTCACCCCTCAAGCATGAAGAATGAAACTTACCCAAATAGACATGAGAGGGAATAATTTGTTGTGAAGATTTATTACGAGGTGAAAGGACCCTCCCTTTATGAATATGAACCTGAGAGAAATCATTTCGATCTCCGAAGGAGAAGTATTGACACCAGAACTCAGCACAGATGTGAATATCCATGGCGGGTATTGTGCAGACCTGATGAGTGACGTATTGGCATATAGCCGTCCGCGGGCTGTATTGATAACCGGACTGACCAATCCACAAGTTGTGCGGACCGCTCAAATGGCAGATTTTCGCGCCATCATTTTTGTGCGCGGAAAAAAGCCGCAAGTTGAAACACTTGAAATTGCTTTTCAAGAAAATATTCCGCTTATTTCCAGCCCTTTGGGCATGTTCGAACTAAGCGGCCGTTTGCATGACGCCGGGCTGAAAAGTTACGAAGGCAATGGCGCCGACTAAATCACAAACCGAGCAGGAAAAATACGGGCGGCATCGTCCAGTGACAGATCGGGATGCGCATGAGATCAACCGGATCGAGGAACTTTCGTATGATCTGAAGGTCCATGAGGTAATGATAGCCAATGTCATCACGACCACATCCGATGTACCCATCTCCAGTGCGTTGGAACTTTTACGGATCAATCGAATTTCCGGCTTACCCGTTGTTGATAATGGAATATTAGCTGGGGTAATCAGCCTGGAGGATATCGTTCGTGCCATGCAAAAGAATGAATTGGGGAAATCCGTAAGTGAGTACATGAGCACTCAAATCATGACCGTCAATTCGTATGACAGCGTCGTGGAAGCCATTAAAACCTTTTCCGAAAAACGGCTTGGACGTTTGCCTGTCATCGACC
>DAOQPR010000066.1:0-10830 GCA_035333265.1 Anaerolineales bacterium | reverse complement strand
CGCCATAAATTGTTGCAGCATATCGCCGCCGAAGAACAATGCCCCGCCACCTAGCACAACGAACAAAATAACGCCTCCCAGAATTAGGGGCACCAGACTTTTTCGTTTTGGCTTGGGTTGTGCAGCCAACTCCTCCTGGACTTGCTGTTTCTTTGTCGTAGTGGCTGTTTTGTTGAAGGGAGAGGCTTTGATGGTGTTGTTAGTTTTTGGTTCTGGCGGGGTCTCTCCACGCAGGAAGGCCTTGATCGTTTCTGCCAGTTCCACAGCTGTTGAGAAGCGTTCATCCGGGTCCTTGGCCATGGCCGTCGAAATGACCTTTTCCATCCAGGTTGGTAATTCTGGGTTGGCATCCAATATGCGTGGAACAGGTTCGGTAATATGTTTGATCGCCAGCCCAAGCGGAGTATCCGCCTGGTAGGGTTGTTTGCCGGTGACCATTTCATACAAAATAACACCCAATGCATAAATGTCTGCGCGGCCATCGATGTTGTCACCCGAAGCCTGTTCGGGAGCCATATAAGCCGGGGTTCCAATGATGGCACTGCCGGTCATATTGCCGGATGCTTCCCCCTGGCTAAATTTGGCGATCCCGAAATCGGAAATAAGTGGAACGCCTCTATTCGTAAAAAGGATGTTTGCGGGTTTGAGATCGCGGTGAACAATGCCTTTGGAATGAGCTTCATCAAGACCTGAAGCGACCTGATCGAGGATGCGCACTGCTTCCGCAGGCGAGAACTTGTTTCCCTTGATGCGTTCGGAGAGCGAGCCGCCGCTCATGTAACGCATCACAAAGTAAGGCTGCCCATTTTCCTCGCCTACGTCATAGACCGGCACAATGGCGGGATGTTCCAATTGGGCGATGATCTTTTCTTCGCGTTCGAAGCGCATTCGGAATTGCGGGTCGGCATGGAGCAACTCAGGCGGCATGACCTTGATGGCCACCTCACGCTCGAAGCGCGGGTCATAGGCGCGATAAACGGTCGCAAACCCTCCGCGTCCCAGTTCGGATTTGATCTCGTAGCGCCCGATCTTTTCTGGCATTGGCATGGAAACAAGTATACCGACTCAATGAGATGCGCGCAAGAAGATTGCGTTACGAAAATGTGATGGATGTAGCCTGACTAGGCAGGCATATACAACCCGCCCGTCGACTCCATCCACCCGGCAATGCGCTCAACAGCGGAGGAAATATTATTGTCCGAAATGTCGATCTCGATTTTTGGCAGGATGGATTCGTCGAAAAGCCTGCGAATGAGTTTTTGCTCCTCAACGAAAAGATTCAGATCGTCATATTGTGAAGGATTGCCAGAGACTTTAAGCCGCTCAGTCCGCGCCGCCTCAAAGGACTCTGGCGAACGGGAAAGCAACACCAGGCGGAAATTCAATGGCAACAGCCTTTCCTCCAGCCAGCGGAAGTCGTAATCCTTATTGTAGGTCATCAATTGGTACATGCGGGTGGATAAATGAAAGCGATCCACGATCCATGAATAATAACGTTGAAGTTCGAACAACTTTACCCATGTTTCATACGTCTCCATGGCCAGTGCCTCCTCCTGCGGCTCAAAGTTGATCAGGCCGCGGCCCCAGGGAAAGTTGGTAAAGGCGCACCATTCGCCGGAGATGAGCGGCGAATGGTATTTGTACTTGCGCGGCCCGACGATGCGCGGGTGTTCATTAAGAGCAAAAGCAATATCGGTTTTAAAGGTCAGGCGGGTGCCTTCGAGGATGATTTTTGGAGTAAGTTTGGACATGGCTGTATTTTATGACGAAACCTCCATATTTCTCGGTAAAAATTCTGATAATTTTCTGAAATGTTTCCCCAATTCAACTGTGGTATATTCCGACCACAAAGGTAAAATTATGGACGACAAAATTACGATCATTGAAGGACCGCCCCCCGTTTTTGAGCATGTCAACGACGGCTGGGCCATGGGCTTAAACGAAAGCCCTTCACTCTCCATTCCCGCGCTGACCCGCCTACGTACATTCAACGGTCCGGCGCTTGTACAACGATGTTACAACGCATGGCATAACCAAAAATCCATTCACCTGCATTACCGCAATGACATGGGTCTGGAACAGACCGCTCCCATTCTTGCCGCCCGAAATGTGGACACGAACGAAGGACATGTCCTCCTCTTGTGGGTCTATCTCGACAGCGAAACCGTGGAATACGAAACCGACACTGGTGACGATGACCAGGCGGATGATTTCCCCGACGAATAATGGAAGTAAAATAAGTGGCAGTCGCCTTCAAAGGTGACTGCCACTTTTCTTTTTGAGGAGACTCATGACCACGCTTCTTTCCGCGCCCCAGGCTGGTGTGTTAACCCTGAGCCTTAACCGCCCCGACAGGGCCAACGCCTTCAATTTAGAGATGACCCAGGCTTTGCAAACCGCCTTAAAAGAGGCCGGAGAAAATGACCAGGTACGTTGTGTGGTCATCACCGGTGCCGGAAACTTATTTAGCGCCGGGCAGGATATTGGCGAGATGAAACAAGGCGGCGGCGAGGTTTCGTATCGCGAGCATTTGAATAAGACCTACAATCCACTCATCCTGCAAATTCGGGAAATGGGCAAACCAGTCATTGCTGCGGTGAATGGACCTTGTGCCGGCGCCGCCTTTGGTATTGCTCTGGCCTGTGATCTGCGCATTGCAAAGACGAACTCCTATTTTGTAGTGGGCTTCAGCGGCATTGCCCTCGCACCGGATTCGGGCATTTCCCTTTTCCTTTCCAAACTTATCGGCCTGGCACGTGCGCAGGAATATTTCTATACCAACAAACCTATTTCGGCGCAGCTTGCTTACGAATGGGGTATCGTCAACCGGCTGGGTGGATTCAACTATCAGAGTATGGTCAACCAAATGGCGCAGGAGCTGGCTCGAGGTCCGCGTGAGGCGTTTGCCCTGGGGAAGAAGGCCTTCAACCAGGCATATTATCCCAATTTAGCTGAAGTGCTTGAGTATGAGGGCATCCTTCAGGAAGAGGCAGGCCGGTCGGCAGATCATCGGGAGGGTGTGAGAGCCTTTTTTGAAAAACGCAAGCCAAAGTATGAGTGACTCGAAGTTGTTTTCACATAAATATTCGGATTTTTGTCATATTGACTCCAATTTGATTCTCGTGTAAAGTTTCAGGGCAATTGTGATTTATTGGATACAGCATCTATGAGACAGCAATTGTACATACGTCGTGCATAAAGCGGGACCCCGTCCGGGGTGCCCGCTTATTTTTTTCTAAACTCTTACCCAAGGAGAGTAATATGTCAGGACAAATCAACGCTTTTGAAATGGCACAGAAACAATTTGACGGTGTTGCCAAACAACTCAAGCTCGACTCTGGTGTGGCTGAAGTGCTGCGCTGGCCGATGCGCGAGTATTCCTTCCGCATTCCGGTGAGGTTGGATGACGGTTCTCTGAAAGTCTTTCAGGGCTTTCGTGTGCAGCATAATGATGCGCGCGGCCCCAACAAGGGCGGCATTCGCTTCCACCCGGCTGAGACGATGGACACCGTCCGCGCTCTGGCCACCTGGATGACCTGGAAATGCGCCGTGGCAGATATCCCACTCGGCGGCGGCAAGGGCGGCATTATCGTCGACCCCTCCACCCTTTCGGTCAATGAAAAAGAAGATTTATGCCGTGGCTGGGTGCGCGCCATGTGGAAGAATATCGGCCCACGTAATGACGTGCCCGCCCCCGATGTAGGCACCACTCCTCAAATGATGGGCTGGATGATGGATGAATATTCCCGCCTTGTCGGCCAATATACCCCGGGCGTCTTCACTGGCAAGCCTCTCGGCGGCGGTGGCTCTCTGGGTCGCACCGAAGCCACAGGGTATGGTGTGATTTACACCGTGCGTGAAGCAATGAAACACCTCGGCATGGATCCCAAGAAATCCGTTGCTGTTCTTCAAGGCTTCGGAAACGTGTCCCAGTATGCGGCAGTCGGCTTTGTTGAAATCCTCGGTGGAACTGTGGCCTGTGTTTCCTGTTACGATCGCCATGATAAGAAAGCCTACACCTACAGCAAGAAGGGCGGCATTGATCCGCGCTTCCTGCTCTCCATCGTGGACGAATACGGCACCATCAACAAGGCCAAAGCCCAGGATGCCGGTTATCAAGTAGATGACGGTGACAAATGGATCGAGTTCGAAGGCGATGTGCTCATCCCTGCTGCACTCGAAGGTCAGGTCAATGTGGATACCGTTCAGAAAGTTTCCAAGAGCGTCCGCATTGTGGCTGAAGGCGCAAACGGCCCCACCACCCCAGAAGCCGATGAAGTCTTCAAAAAGAACAAAGTCTTCAACATCCCTGACTTCCTCTGCAACGCCGGCGGCGTGACCACCTCCTACTTTGAGCAGGTTCAGAACGATATGAACTTCTACTGGAGCAAGGAAGAAGTGCTCGAACGCCTCGACCAGAAGATGACCTCTGCCTTCAACAGCGTCCTCGAACGCAGCGAAAAGGAAAAGGTTTACATGCGCGATGCGGCTTATATGGTCGCCATCGACCGTGTCGTAAAAGCCATGGAATTACGCGGCTGGTTGACCGGCGCGGCGTAATCAGTGACCAGTAATCAGTGACCAGTGAAGAGGATGCGCTGAACGGCGTATCCTCTTTTTTTTTGGATGAAAAACCGCCTCATTCTTAACCGATGCCTGTTCCTGTTTTCTCAAGCCTGATTCAACCCTGATACAATACCCACTGACCACTTTTCACTTTCTACTTTCCACCAATCTCCATCCCCGAGGTTCCATGTCCAAACCAGCCTTCAAATGGGACGACCCCTTCCTGTTCAACGACCAACTTACCGACGAAGAGCGCATGATCCGCGATACAGCGCGTAAGTTCTGCCAGGACAAGCTCATGCCGCGCATCCTCGAGGCCAATCGCAAAGAGATATTCCATCGTGAGATCATGGAAGAAATGGGCGCAATGGGCTTCCTCGGCTCGACCATCCCTGAAGAATACGGCGGTGCTGGGCTGAATCAGGTTGCCTATGGGCTCATTGCCCGCGAAGTGGAACGTGTGGATAGCGGGTATCGCTCGGCGATGAGCGTGCAAAGTTCGCTGGTGATGTATCCGATCTACACGTATGGGACAGAGGAACAAAGAAAAAAATATCTGCCCAATCTGGCGAGTGGAAAGTGGGTCGGGTGCTTCGGACTGACCGAGCCCAATCATGGCAGTGACCCTGCCAGCATGGAGACCCGCGCCAAAAAGGTGGACGGCGGCTATATTTTGCATGGCAACAAGATGTGGATCACCAATTCTCCCATTGCAGATGTATTTGTAGTGTGGGCAAAATTTGACGGTGAAATCCGCGGCTTTATTTTGGAAAAAGGGATGAAGGGCCTCTCCGCGCCGAAGATCGAAGGAAAGTTCAGCCTGCGGGCGAGCGCTACGGGCGAGATCGTGATGGACGAAGTCTTTGTGCCGGAGGAAAATATCTTCCCCGAAGTCAAAGGCTTGAAAGGTCCGTTCGGCTGTTTGAACAAGGCACGTTATGGCATTGCCTGGGGCGCTTTAGGGGCCGCCGAATTCTGTTGGCATGCGGCAAGACAGTACACTCTGGACCGCCCACAGTTTGGACGTCCGCTGGCGGCGAATCAGATCATGCAGTTGAAACTGGCAAATATGATGACGGAAATTACATTGGGATTACAAAGTGTATTGCGCGTGGGGCGTTTACTCGATGAAGACAAAGCCACCCCTGAAATGATCTCGTTGATCAAGCGTAATTCCTGCGGTAAGGCCTTGGAGATCGCCAGAACCTCCCGAGACATGCACGGCGGCAACGGCGTCTCAGATGAGTTTCATATCATCCGGCATGTGATGAATTTGGAGGCGGTCAACACGTACGAAGGAACACACGACATCCACGCGTTGATTTTGGGAAGGGCGCAAACGGGGTTGCAGGCTTTCTCGTAGGGATGCATCCGCTCGTTGTGGGTATCCTTAAATCAGACTGCCAAGTTCATAATGAACTCGGCAGTCTTTTGTGCAAAGGGCAACCGCGTACCCATTCGGGACACATAGGGTTGCCCCTACGATTTATGCCCTTCCAAACAGACCACGCCCTCTGCGCCGACATTGGCGTTATGCACAACCCCGGCGGGTAGATCCAACCGGTCACCTGCTTTCAAAGTGAGCGTCTGACCGAGTTCCGGTAAGCCAAAGGTGATACTTCCCTGCACAATGTAGATGACCTTGTCATAGCTGTGCGTATGTGCGGCATAGATATCGAATGGCCCATTAGACCAGGCATACGGGTCAAGGCCTTCGTTTACCATCATCTGCCACAGGGTGGATCGACTTGGAGGTTCAGGATCAGGCCAGGGTGTGATTCGAGGCGCGGTGGTCATGGTCAGGGTTCAATGGGGTAACCGGCATCAGCCCAGGCGGAAAGTCCGCCGAGCAGGGCATCCACTTTTTTGTATCCATTTTGAAGTAGGAGGAACGCCGCACGGGCGCTCGTATGTTCGTTTAGTCAGGTGCAATAGGTAATGATCCATTGTTCTTTGTCAAGTGAAAGGTTGGCGATGTTATTTTCGAACTTGTCGAGAGAGATGGATATGGCCCCAGCGGCGTGGCTGTCAGCATAGGCGTCGGTGCTGCGCACATCGATAAGAATGGCCTGCCCGGAATCCAATGCCGCCTTGGCATCTTCAACTTTGATGCGTGGAACATCGGCTTCTGTAAGAACACCTGTAGGGTTTGGGTAACTTTGCGCCTGATTTTCAGTTGGGTTGGGGTAGCTCTGTCCCCCTTCTGGCATAGGGCTGGGAACCAGCTTTTCAGAAGATGAGCCGCAGGCCGCAATAATAAAACTGATGGTCAGAATAAAGAGGATTTTTTTCATTTTGCTCCAATAAGAAGCAGGTCACGCGAAATACCTCAAAAGGGTATCCAGCGTGACCTGCCTGGGCTATAAAACTATATTTTGCAGAACCGATCCACACGTTTGCCAATGATGGCAAGACTGTCAGCCCAGAACTTTTTAGTGCGGATGTTGATGCCGAATTTATCGGCTAGTTCGGCAGCACGCGCTTCGCCGGTGGAAGCAAGCAGGTTCTTGTAGTCTTCTACGAATTCCGCACCACGTTTTTCGTAGATGGCATACAACCCGGTGGCAAAGAGCAGACCGAAGGTGTAGGGATAATTGTAGAACGAGAAGCCAGCGGAATAGTAATGAGGCTTCCAGGTCCACATGAACTTTTGCAGATACTTTTCGTCGATGCCATCGCCAAAGGCGGCCTTTTGAGCCTTTTCCATGATCTCACAGATTTCGTCAGAGGAAAGCTCGGCCTGGGCGCGGCGTTCGAATACTTCCTTCTCGAACAGGTAACGTGAGTAAATATCCACAACGACCTGGGAGGCGTTGTTCAATTGCGCTTCAAGGATGGCGAGCACTTCCTGTGGATCGTTGGTTTGTTCAAGGGCGGCTTCTGTGGCAATGGTCTCACACATGATCGAAGCGGTCTCTGCCAGGGTCATGGGTGTGTTCTGTTGGAGCTGGGTTTTATCTGCAACATAAGCACATTCGTTGTGGAAGGCATGACCAATTTCATGCGCCAGTGTGCTGACCTGGTCGAACGAGCCGTCGAAGTTGGCGAGGATGCGGCTCTCCTTGACCGATGCGATCCCCATACAAAATGCGCCGCCGCGCTTGCCTTCACGTTGTTCGCCGTCGATCCAGTTCTCATCAAAGGTGCGCCGGGCAAAGGCGCCCAGGTCTGGTGAAAACTTGTTAAAGTTCTCCACAATGAAATCACGCGCTTCTTCCCACGAATAAACCTTGTCGGCTTTGCCAAGCGGGGCGAAGATATCCCACCAGGCAAGTTTTTCCTTGCCAATGAGTTTGGCCTTGTGTTTGTAATAGCGCTCGAACATCGGCAAAGAGTCTTTTACTGCGCCGAGCATGGCTTCGAGCGTGGCGCGGTCGATACGGGCGAAATCGAGCGAGGCATGCACAGCATCTTCACGCCCGCGTTTTTTATCGAGCACGAGTGTTTCGCCTTTGACTCCGTTCAAGCAGGCGGCCAGGGTTTCTTTGGCGCCTTCCCAGGCAACATTCTCGGCTTCATATCCGCGGCGGCGCACCGACTCATCCGGATGCGAGCGCAGGTTGATGAGCGCAGGCATGGGCATTTTTTTCACTTCGCCGTCAAGTTCAAAATTAACCGTCATTTGAGAAGTGAGAGTCCCTTGCAATTTACCGAAGGCATTCCCGCCGCTCAGCGTTAATTCGGCAGCGAGACCTTCCTCCGCCTCGCTCATCAGGAATTTGGCCTGCTCTGCCGCTTCGAGCAGAGAGAACTCGTGAGCTTTTGCCGACTTATTTAATTTGACCGCTTTCTTGATGGCGGGCTTGCCTAATGACCCAGCCCAGGCCGTAAAATTGGTCTGTAGGATGCTTGCCTGAACATTTACCTGCTCGAACTCGGAAAGGACGCGCATGGCTTCCTTGTTACGCGAGTCGGTGGTGATGAAGGAGTAGATGTAAGGCCCAATGGTGCCGCTCAACTCAAAGAGAGCGTTGAAGCGGTCTGCGGCTTCGCCAAGAAGTTTGCCAAGTTTCTTTGGGTCGGCCTTGGCATTGGATTTGGCAGCCTTCCTGACAAAGGCATCCATTTCTGCCAGCATGGATTTGTAATTCTTGATGGCGTTCTTGAATTGCTTAGAGTCAAGCGAGGGATAGACATTGGTCAGATCCCAGCGGGGTGCGGAAACGGTCATGAGGTGCTCCTTATAAAGAATTTTCAAACGGGAAGTTCATAGCCCGTATCGTTTTGCGGGTCAAGTATACCGTGATTGATTTTCCCATAGCCCACCCTCTGGTAGGGATTAAAAAGGATTCCAGTTTTTTATTTATCGACAGACAAGGGTCGGGATGGATGACTCGCGCAGGGTAACATCCACCATGCTGCCCATTAGAACCTGTTGCAGCTTGTTCCCACTGTGACTGCCCATCAGGATCAGATCGGCGTTATATTCGGCGGCGATGTCGGGCAGATGTCGGGGCGATTTTTGGGTGCTGATAATATATTTTGCCTCCACCTCATGAAGCTCAAAATAGCGGCGGGCATAATCCTGCACATCTTCCTTCAAGTTCCCATCATGGCGGGCAGTGAAAACTATTACTTCGGTCTTCCAGATCTCAGCGAGGTACGCGGTAACGAACAGGGCTTCCTTTGCAAGCTCTGAGCCATCGAATGCCAATAATGCCCGGGTGAATGGAGTTGCTCCCCGTGGAACCATTAAGAGTGGCCGGGAGGATTTCTCGATCATGGCACGGAAAGGGGAATTTAATACGGATAAACCTGACCCCGGCGGGTTGACAAGCTTGGCAACGACCAGGTCGGTGACGATGGCGCGCTCGATGATGCGTTGAGTGATGTCGCCCACGTCGATGGCGAGGCTGCCATGTATTCCTGCATTCTTGCAAACTTTTTCAAAGCGTTCCTTTACTTCCTGGGCTTCCGATGAATCCGCTTCTTCTCTTGTCCTTGCAATGTGCAAACCATGGAGTCTGGCGTTTTCACGTTTGGCAATGACGATGCCCTGGTAGAGTGCATCCCAACTTTCTTCCTGTCCACTCAAAGGGATGAGGATATCTTCAAAGAGATGGTCGGTGTAACGGGCAATGGTACGTGCCTTGCGCCAACTGCCGGACTCTGATGCAATGCTTCTTTTCAAGATGAGGTCTGTTGCCGCCGCATCGGAACGGAGCTCCCAGCCAAGTTCTTTTTCGAGGGCGGCGCGGTTCTCCGAGATCCAAATATACAGGTCGGTGATCGTTCGGCCTGGGAACCATTGCAGCAATTCGCGGTCGCGGATGGCTTCGGCGAGGGGAATGTATAGGGTGTCGTACCAGTCTGCGGCGGCGGCCTGAAGCGAGATGGACATCTTTTTCTCGTCTTCGTCGATGTATTTGCAAACGTCGATCTGTTCAAGCAGCTTTTCATATTGACCGGGAATGGTGACGCTTAGGTCCACGTTTGGGCGGGCGTTGGCAAGATCGGTCTTTTCGATGAACTCGACATATTCGGCCTTGACGATCAGATCGTCGAGGTTTGTATCGGAGGTCAGGGTGACATCGGTTTTGAATTCGACCACATGAGCCTCGATGGATTTCAGGCCTTCCTGTCGTGCGATGGAAACGCGATGGTTGCCGTCCAGCACAAAGTAGACTTCACCCACCTTGTAGACCTCAATGGCTGGTAGACCTGCATCTCCTCTCATGGCTGCTTTGACGCTTACCCAGCGTTCCCGGTCGCTGTCTTGCAGGGGCAGGAAGGTGCGGGTGAAGTCGGTGTAACGCCCAACGCTTCCCACAATGGCATCCAGGGGGATGTTGTGGATGCCGCGTTCGGTCCGCTGTTGCAGTCTTAGTTTTTTGGCTACGTCATCGTAGGATAAAAGCTGATTGGAACGCCCTGTGACCCGTGCAACTACCTCCTGAATGGAAGCGCGCTGGCGGGCATTTTGAAAATCCTCGACGGCCGATTGAAAATTGTAAAAATTGTTGTTCATATCTGTAAAAAGAATATTCGCTATAGATGAGTATAAAATGAATGGATATTCGCTTCAAGGAATTCCATTGGGCCGGACATTACGAAACTTTTAGGATGTTTTTTTCGTCAATCTGGAGTAAAGTTAAATTATGGAGGCATCCTTATGAAACAGGATAAATTTCTAACCGGCATTCTTATTGGCATTGGTTTGCTGGTGGTCTTGGCGCTGGCGCTTTTCTTTACCCGGCAGGATAAGCGTACCTATCTGTCAGAGGATACGCCGGAAGCGGTGGCGCATGATTACGCGTTGGCGGT
>DAOQPR010000065.1:0-10893 GCA_035333265.1 Anaerolineales bacterium | reverse complement strand
AAAAGGAAGGTATTGAATTGCGCGGCGGCATCCTGGAGATCATGAGCGAAGGCATCGGCTTTTTACGGGCCACCAACTATCGCATCAGCGACCAGGATGTGTACGTCTCGCAGGCGCAGTTGAGACGTTACGACCTCCGCGCAGGCGATCTTGTCATTGGGCAGGTACGACCGCCGCGAGAAAGTGAACGACATTTCGGTTTACTAAAAGTAGAATCCATCAATGGGCTTGACCCAGACGAAGCCTCAAAGCGAACTGTTTTCGAAAACCTGACACCCATTTTCCCAGATAAACGTTTTGATCTGGAGACCGATGCAAAGACATTAGCCCCTCGTTTAATTAATCTTATAGCTCCCATTGGTAGGGGTCAGCGCGGTTTGATCGTTTCGCCGCCCAAGACGGGGAAAACCACAATTCTTAAGCAAATCGCAAATTCCATTTCAACCAAATATCCCGATGTTCATTTGATCATTGCCCTGATTGGTGAGCGCCCTGAAGAAGTGACCGACATGGACCGCTCGGTGGATGCGGAAGTGGTCGCCTCTACATTTGATGAGCCAGTTACTTCGCATGTCCGCACGGCAGAGCTCGCCTTAGACCGTGCTAAGAGATTGGTGGAGATCGGCCGACATGTAGTAATCTTAATGGACTCGATCACCCGCCTCGCGCGTGCTTATAACCTGGTGGTAAACCCATCGGGCCGCACACTCTCCGGCGGTATGGACCCGTCTGCGTTGTACCCGCCCAAGCGTTTCTTCGGCGCGGCTCGTAACGTGGAAGAAGGCGGTTCGTTGACCATCATCGCCACCTGTCTCGTCGATACTGGCTCCCGCCTCGATGATGTGGTGTATGAAGAATTCAAAGGCACTGGCAATATGGAATTGCATCTCTCGCGCAAATTGCAGGAACGCCGCACCTTCCCAGCCGTGGATATCGAACGTTCGTCCACGCGCCGTGAAGATCTGCTGCTTGGCCCCGACTTGCTCCAGCGCGTCTGGCTCCTGCGCCGTATGTTCATCCAAATGACGTCCTCGCAACCGGCAGGCGCAGGTATGGATCCTTCGGTTGCCACCGAGGCCATTATTACAAGAATGGAAAAATCGAAAAACAATATGGAGTTCCTTGAAAATCTCACCAAGGACGCATAACTTTTATTTTAGTGAATGAAAACACTTCTCGAAAAAATACGCTCCCTCTTTTCTTCGTTTGGTAAAAAGCCCCAGCCTGCGGCGCAATCGGCAGTTAATGAACCCATTACCAAGCCGCGCAAAGTGAATAAAACAGATCGATTCTATATCGTTAGCTGGATCGTTACCCTGGTTTTGGTCGTCAGCTTGTTGGGAGGGACGCTATATTACAAAAGCACATTGCCTCCTGTTGTTGTAACCGCTCCCCCACAAGCGACGGAAGAATCGTCGGCGGGAGATCAGCCCCTGGTTGTGGTACCCGGTGACGGCGGAGCGGGAGGCGGTTTTCTTCCTTCCATCTTTCGTAAATTACAAGTCAAGACAAATATTCCCGAACGGCCACATTATGAGCCAGTGGTCTACCGTGTGGTGCGCGGCGATTCGATGTACCGCATTGCGGAAGAATACAAAGTGAAATCTGAAACGATCTTGTATGTGAACCCGCAATTGGAAGATAACCCGCACAGTCTGCGCCCTGGCATGGAATTGACCATTCCGCCGGTGGATGGGTTGTATTATGAATGGAAAGATGGCGATACCTTCGAGAGTGTGGCCGAGGAATTCTTTGCCGAGCCGGAGGATATCGTTGATTTTCCTGGAAACAACATCGACCTGACCGACCCAACCATAAAACCTGGAACAACGGTTTTGATCCCTGGCGGTTCGCGTGAATTACGCAATTGGGCGGCAGATTTGCAAACCGCGGCAAGAGGCGCTGGCACGGGCACAGGCGGCGGGAATGCCACTAATTCATGTGGCGGCGGGCCTGTGGCAAGCGGCTTTGGCTGGCCCGCTGACGACCATACCCTGTCGGGGAATGCCTATGGGCCGGGACATCTTGGCATCGACATCAGCGCACCAGAAGGCTCGAATGTGTATGCGGCTGGTGCAGGGGTTGTAACCATGGCCGCTGGAGGCTGGAATTACGGTTACGGCAATGTGGTGCAGATCGATCATGGCAATGGCTATGTAACCGTTTATGCCCACTTGAGCGCGATCCTCGTCAGCCAGTGCCAAACGGTGGGCCAGGGCGGTGTGATCGGTCTTTCCGGCAATACCGGGAATTCATTTGGAGCGCATTTACACTTTGAAATCCGTGTTGGCGGCTCGAATATTAATCCATACGATATTGTTCAATGATATAAAATCTGACAGGTTTTTGAAACCTGTCAGATTTTTTCTATAATGAACGAATCTTCCCTCAAAAAATCCCTTTCCAAATTAAATCTCGGCGGTTTACGTTACTTCGATTCCATCGGATCCACCAATGATGAAGCGATGGTGTGGGCTGCTAGCGGCGCAAAAGATTTTTCGCTGGTTGTGGCCGATGAGCAAACCCAGGGGCGTGGAAGGCTGGATCGAAAATGGCTTACGCCAAAAAACAGCGCTTTGGCGATCAGCCTTATCCTGCGCCCCTCGCCTGCCATGCGCCCGCATCTTTCGCGGACCGTGGGGCTGGCAGCCCTTTCCCTGGCCGATGCCTGTCTGAAACTGGGCCTTGTTCCCCAGATCAAATGGCCCAACGATATTTTGTTGAATGGCAAAAAGACTGCCGGTATTTTGATTGAATCGGTCTGGACGGGTGCAGATGTTGATTCGCTGGTGATTGGCATGGGTATGAACGTTTATAAGGCATCCATCCCGCCTTTAGAAAAACTGCAATTCCCGGCCACCTGTTTGGAAGATGAATTAGAAGTTAAGCCACCGGCACGGGAAGAATTGATCCACGATATTTTGTCTGCCTTCCTCATCTGGCGTGAAAACTTGGGAACAGATCGGCTAATCAAAGCCTGGGAAGATAAGTTGGCGTTTCGCGGCGAACAGGTTCAAGTGCGGGGCGAGGCGATGGTCACTGGCGTTTTGGATGGGTTGGAGCCGGACGGAAGCCTGCGCTTGCGCAATTCTGAGGGCAAATCCATTGTGGTCAACTTCGGGGATGTCAGTCTGAGACCTGCCGCGTGATATACTTTTGAAAAAGTAGAGGTAGCCATGTCATTTGATGATCTTCGAAATGAAGTCGCATCCCAATCCTTTGATGATGAAGAAGAAGCGGTCTATCAGCCAGCTGGTAAAACTTCAAGCCGCAAACAATCCAGCAAATTTCTCGGCATGACATCCATTCAACGCTTCGTGATTGTATTTTTACTGATGCTGGCAGTGTGTGCCATTGGGCCGTTGTGCCTGTTCGCTACTGGAAAAATATCGTTTTAACTGTCTAAAATAAAAAAGTGACAGTCAGATCAATCTGACTGTCACCCTGTTTCTCAGACCTCGCTGGAGGTCTTTTTTATTACGGCAGGTTGAACGTCTTTACCAAAAAGACCGCCATCTGGTCACGGGCAACAGCAGCTGTTGGACAATACACACCCGCACTACATCCACTGGTGGTGCCTTCGCTGGCAAGTTGTTCGATCCAATCGGCTGCCCAATAGGAAGAATTAACATCTGTAAATACAGTGCCGGTTGCTGTAGGAGGCGTATAAGATCCGCCATATTTGGCTTTCAGCAAAAAGACAGCCATCTGATCCCGTGTAACTGTATCTTCCGGACAATAATTTCCGCCTCCACACCCACCGGTAATTGATTCTGCCGCGAGCTGCTTGATCCACGCCGCAGCCCAATGATCGACCGGCACATCATTGAATCCCGTGCTTCCATTCACAGCAGGCGGAGTATAAGATGCCCCATGAATTCCTTTTAGGAGAAAAACCGCCATCTGAGCACGTGTCACCGGAGAAGTGGGGCAATAAGACAACGGTGAAGTACTGCATCCACCCGTAATGCTTGAGTTATACAGACGCTCGATCCAGGATTTAGCCCAATAATCTGAGGGGACATCGGAAAACACAGAATTGACCAATGTATACTCATCAATCAGTGTGCCTCCCCGATTATAGAACTTGAAATTCATCTCCGTATCAGAGGCTGTAACCAGCATGGCGCCATAGTCATCATCATATTGAAACTGGCTTCCGGCAATTGGCGTACCGAACTGATACAACGGCGCACCACCTGACCCATTTACAAAATAGGTGACACCATCCACGCTTAATCTTTCATAGGCATGATCATGCCCGGCCATTACAACATCTGCACCCATTCCTTTGAAATCCCACTGCATCCACAAAGAAGACCCATGGGCTGTCGAGGAAGAATAGGGAGGATGATGCATCAACACAAGCTGCCAGGGCGACGTGGAAGCACTGATAGTCTGGCTGAACCATGTTCCCTGAACAGATGATTCAGTGTTGCCATCCGGTTCTCGGGGATCACTATCGAGAGCAATGATATGAACCGGGCCTTGGACAATGTCGTAATATCGTTCATTATTGGGCAAAGTGAAGTAGTCAAAATAAGCCTGACCCGCCAGAGTATCCAAATCATGGTTTCCAAGAATGGGATAAAAGCGATTGGTTACCGACCCGGCCCCATACGAACCAACATAAGGTGAAATATATTCATGATAATACTGTCCGATATTGGCATCAATGGTAGCTGTTGCACCAGAAGGATAGTTATTATCACCAAGAGCAATAATAAAATCCGGATTCCAGCTTTTTACCAAGGTTGCTACATCAGCCTCGCCCTGGCCAGCCACCCCAATATCACCAATTACAGCAAATCGAATAGTGGAAGCAGCCTTAACATCCTTTCCCACACCCAGCGCTGTAAACAAGACCGCAACGAGTAGAACAATTGTAACAACATGCTTTAAAACTTTCATTATGCCTCCATAGATTTTGCAAGTGAAATAGTGGATTTACATCTACTTTGTCGAAAATTATAGTCAAAAGGGTCTTCGTTGTTAAGAATTAAAAATAAAACCGCCGCTCTTCATGAGAGCGGCGGTGAATTATTTACACCAGTTTTGGCTGGGCTTCAGGTTCCTTCTCTTCCATTTGAGCGCCAGCCTTCTTCAAATCCTCGGCAGAGATACGCGCTACAGAGGCCACGCTATCGCCTTCCTGCGGTTTGATCAGGTGGACTCCCTTGGTAGACCGCCCAGATTGTTTCACATCCTTCACTTTTAAGCGAATGGCAACACCATTAGCGGTCATAATGGTCAAATCGTCTTCCTTTTGAACCACACGCGCCGCAGCGATCTTGCCGATCTCTTTTAACGCCTTCTGGTCAATGGTGGAAATCCCTCCCGTAGCCCGTCCTTTCGCAGCATATTCTTTCAACGGGGTCTGCTTTCCAAAGCCGCCGGTTGTCACCACCAGGAGGGAGCCTTCTTTATCCACAACGTCCATACTGGTAACAGCATCGTCCTTTGCAAGCCGAATCCCCTGAACGCCCGCCGCCTGCCTGCCCATGGAACGGACTTTGTCTTCGCCAAAGCGCAGAGCCTGCCCATTCTCGGTGATGATGATAATCTCATCCTTACCCGATGTAAGGCGCGCCCACCCCAGAGTGTCGCCTTCATCCAGGTTCATGGCGATCAAACCTGAAGGTCGGACGGAGGCGAATTCTTCCATCGAAACACGTTTGATTCGTCCACGGCCGGTCATCAGGATGCAGTAATGATCCGTTGAAAATTCACGAATCGACATGGCAGCTGTGATCTTTTCATTCGGCCCAAGCGCAAGGATATTAACCAAAGGAATGCCCTTGGTGGCACGGTCGAGGTCTGGAATCTGATAGACCTTTTCAGAATAGACCTTGCCCTTATCCGAGAAAAACAGCATTGTATCAAGGCTGCGAGCCGGAATGAGCATGGTGATCTCGTCTTCATCCTTGGTGGTATGACCGATCACCCCGCGCCCGCCACGGCTCTGTGACCGGAAAGCGGTCGCCGCCATGCGCTTGATATATCCTCGCTCTGTGAGGCTGATGAGGACGGATTCATCGGGAACCAGATCTTCCTCATGAATATCTTCCCTGGCCTCGGCAGAGATCTTGGTGCGGCGGTCGTCGCCATATTTCTCGGCAAGCTCGGCCATATCCTCTTTGATGAGCGTCAGAATCTTCTTCGGGTTGGCAAGCAGATCTTCGAGGTATTCAATCGTTGAGCGAACCTGCTTGTGCTCTTCTTCGATCTTCCAGCGTTCGAGTGCAGCCAGACGGCGCAATTGCATATCCAAAATGGCCTGGGCCTGCAATTCACTAAGTTTGAAACGGGTTATCAATGCTGTTTTGGCCTTGTCAGCATCCTCAGCCTCACGAATGACCTTGATAATGGCATCAATGTTATTAAGTGCAATCAGATAGCCATCCAAAATGTGCAGACGGGCCTTGGCCTTATCCAGGTCGAATTGTGAACGACGGGTGATGACGGTCTGGCGATGCTCAATGAAAATTTGCAACATGCGCTTGAGCGTAAGCGTGCGCGGCTCGGCTCGGCCCGTCTCATCGGCAACGAGGGCCAGCATTTGCACACCAAAAGTGGATTGCAACGCCGTGTATTTATAGAGCTGGTTCAACACCTTCTTAGGCTGTGCGCCACGCTTCAACTCAATGACAATGCTCATCCCGCGCTTGTCCGATTCATCACGCAGGTCCGATATCTGGTCGATCTTGTCTTCGCGTACCAATTCTGCAATGCGTTCGATCAAACTGGATTTATTGACCTGATAGGGTATCTCTGTAATATTGATCTGATACCGCCCGGATTTCGTTTCTTCGATGTGAGCAATACCGCGCATCACAATACGTCCGCGCCCGGTGCCGTAGGCCGAAATAATGCCTTCTGTACCAACGATCATGCCGCCAGTGGGAAAATCCGGCCCAGGGATGAACTTCATCAGATCTTCGCCGCTGATCTCTTCCATTCGGTCATGATTTTCGATCAGATGATTGATGGCAGCCGTCAACTCACGTAAGTTGTGGGGCGGGATATTGGTCGCCATACCAACCGCGATACCCGAGGCCCCGTTGAGCAAAAGGTTCGGGACACGAGCTGGCAGAACAAGGGGCTCCTGAAGCGATTCGTCGAAGTTGGGGCCAAAATCCACGGTTTCTTTTTCGAGATCAGCTAACATCTCCTCGGCCATCTTTTGCAGACGCGCTTCGGTATAACGCATCGCCGCCGGGGCATCGCCATCCACTGAACCAAAGTTCCCCTGGCCATCCACCAACATATAACGCATGGAAAAATCCTGCGCCATACGTGCCATGGCTTCATACACCGCTGAGTCACCATGCGGATGATATTTACCCAGCACCTCACCCACAATTCTCGCAGATTTCTTATAAGCCGAATTCGAGCGCAATCCCAGCTCATGCATAGCGTACATAATACGACGATGAACGGGTTTCATACCGTCGCGGGCGTCCGGCAAGGCACGCGCCACAATAACGCTCATGGCATAATCCAGATAGGCAGAACGCATCTGGGAGTCAATATCCACCGACTCGACGTTTCCAGCAATCATATTCTCTTCGGCCATAAAAAAATCCTTATTTTGTATCTATACAATTTTTCCCCAAAATCCACTCATCCTTCTCTGGGAAACTGACATAAAAAGACACGAAGATGGGGGAAAACTTCGTGTCGCATTAGATGAAGGAAGAACATTTTTATATTGCAATTATACCACTTATATCTGCTTTTGATGATGAAAAGCCCCCGCTTCTTCGCCCGACTGGAACCTGCCGCTAACCATCAAAAAAAGACCCGCATCTGCGAGTCTTTTCGTGTGCCGAAGGAGGGACTTGAACCCTCATGAGATTGCTCTCACTACGCCCTGAACGTAGCGCGTCTGCCAATTCCGCCACTTCGGCAGGTCATTTTTCTGGCGGGTTGTATTTTATCCCAAACGTGTGGAATGTCAATGAAGAAGCATCAAGCCCATAAAAAACTTCATAACTGCCCGGGAACAAAAGGAGCAGACTCTTCGTTATTTTATGGAACCCTTTCAAAACTGTAGTGAAAATCCATTACAGTACTGTTAGGGGAGTAACCTTTTTTCAAAAAAATCGTTATATTGAATACTAAGAAAGGAGTTGCACAATGTTTGTTCTCGCAGCAGTGGCCATCCTTCTCCTGCTTGCTCTGGCGGGCTCCAGCATGTTCGTTGCCCAATACAGCCCCGATGAACTCAGCAACATGGGAGTTCAAGAGCAATGACGGAAGACCATTCCAATCCCTAGCCCGACGCTTCAGGAAACGCGTCGGGCTTCTTTTTTTTCATGGGGTTAGTTCAGGCGGGCAAGCACATCGTTTGCTTCGAGCAAGAGATAATCCACACCATCATATTTGAATTCAGTACCGCTATACTTCGCGAAGAGCACCTTGTCCTTCGCCTTAAGTTTGATACTTTCATCATCACCTACGGCCACTACTTCGCCTGTCTGTGGTTTCTCCTTGGCTGATTCAGGCAGAAACAAGCCAGAAGCGGTCTTGCTCGCCTGTTCCAACGGTTTAATAAGAATGCGCGTCCCCAGGGGTTGAATATTGATCTTTGCCATGTTTTCCTCTTTGTATATTATTTGATCCCGAGCAGTGAATTGATCCTGGGCCGGTCAAAACCAACAATGATCTTTCCACCAATATCAATGACCGGAACACCCATCTGGCCAGAACGGCGTACCATATCCCTTGCGGCGGCCTGATCGCGGCTCACATCAATATCCGTGAATTTGATTCCTTTTTGGCGAAAATAATTCTTTGCCATGGTGCAAAATGAACAGGTTGGAGTGCTAAATACGAGCACTTTGGGTTGATTATTTGATTCTGTCATGTCATACCTCGAAAATTTATAGTCGTACACCTTATGATGTAAACTCAGCGGCAAAGTTGCAAACCCCAATATTAATATTTTATAGGAACCTGCAAACATTTCCCTACCGAGCGGTAGGCTTATGTGGATTGCGATATAATACACAAGTCGAGTTCTTCACCTTCCACCGCCCAAAACTCGTGATTCCTGCCTAAAGGACAAACCTATGCAAATTGTTCCTGTTCACACAAAAATAGAAAAACTTATCGAGGTCAAGAAGGGTATCGTGGTTATGGAAAACCCGGATGGCTTCCCAGTTGGTGAGGTAAACATCTATATGGTTGGGCCCACTGGTGAATTGTTGTGGAAAGCCGAGAAACCGGCGCCTAAAGCTCTCTTTACAAAAATCAAACTGAATGAAGATGCAACCCTCTCCACATTTACCAGTGGCGGTCAGTTCTGCGATCTGAACGTGGATACAGGCAAAATAATCAGTAGCTCAAATTTTCGATAATCTCAACCCTTATGAATATCCGCTTTGATCGTTTGACCACCCCCACCCCTGAGATCGCTGCCGCCTTTACAAAATGGGAAAATGACCCGGCTCTGGTTTATCTGACCCGGCCCAACAACAATCAGGCTGATCTTGAGCGGAAGACAACCATCACTCCAGAAGAACTTTACCTGCGTATTAAGCATAATCACCTATATCTCATCTATTTGAATGACCAGTTGGCCGGTGAGATGAGCTTTCAACTTGACCCACAGCACCTTTATAAAAAAGAGCCTGGCACAGCCTGGGTCGGCATCACCATCGGCGAAGAAACAGCGCGAGGCAAAGGGCTAGGCACATTCGCCATGCAACACCTTGAAAATGAAATTCGCATGGCAGGCTGTCAGCGCATCGAATTAGGCGTCTTTGAATTCAATACTCTCGCGCAAAAGTTATATAAAAAAATGGGTTATACCGAAATTGCCCAGGTTCCAAACTTCACGTTCTGGCAGAATAAAATGTGGAACGATATCCGTATGGAAAAGTACCTGGAATGAAACCAGCTTCCGGGTTCGTATTCGCTGATGAGCAAAGGCAAGGTCAATATGGAAATCAGACCCCTACATACAAAGGTTTACAAGGACATCCAACTCACCAATGGAGCCATCGTTCTAGAAGACCCAAGCGGATTTCCGCGCAATGAGTGCAACCTGTACTGTATCAATTCACATGAAAAGATCGTCTGGATCGCCGAGAGACCCGCACCTCAATCCCTTTTCTCGCGGCTCAAACTCAACGAGGACGGTGAAACATTCTCCGCCTACACCGTGGATGGTTACGCCTGTGACCTTGAAATCAAAACAGGCAAACTACTCAGCAAGATAAAAATTCAGTAAGCCTTTGCAGCTGATCATAACAAACATGACCCAACCACCCCTCAGTTTTGTACTTGTATTTCTATTATTCAGCCTTATTTTTCTTTCAAACAGCTACAATCTCTGGTTCAAGACCGATGAGTATTACAAAGACCTCTACGCCAGCCTGACGAACGAAAAAATTCCCCTGCCCTTCAAGGGATTTTTCTTGAAACGGCTGGAGAATAAGCAAAGTTGGCTGTTTTGGCAAAAGGCGTTTAGTTTATTGGGCATTGTGGCTGTTGTTGGCAAGGATGTGTTGGTGATGATGGCATATTTAGGATAAAAATCATCCCGTCATTGCCTGTACCGTGCGCAGGCACGCGTGCGAGCCGCGCTCTTTCCTTTTGCGGCGAAGCAATCTCATGAGCTAATCATGGAATTGCTTCGGGCGAAAGAACATCGCCCTCGCAATGACGGAACGGAGTAGATTATGAAGCGAGAACTTCGTCCTTGTATTTACATCATGACCAATAAATACAACCGGGTTCTCTACACAGGTGTGACCAGCAACCTGCTTCGGCGAGTGGCTGAGCATAAAGAAAAAACAATTGAAGGATTTACCAGCCGATACAACGTCACAAAGCTGGTTTATTATGAAGAATACAGCACCATGGAGGAAGCCATCGCCCGCGAAA
>DAOQPR010000064.1:0-10925 GCA_035333265.1 Anaerolineales bacterium | reverse complement strand
CTATGTGGTCGGTCATAATAAATTTACAAATTTTTTCTGCTCTGGCAGGGGCTGAGCCCCTGCCAGAGCCACAGGGATTTATAAAGATATACAAACGACCACTTAAACCTACCAATAAAATCAGTAATAACAAGAAAACTACACGTCAATGAAGTCAGTCAGTTGAGCTGTAAAACGTGAAAAGATGGTATTCCAGTTCAGGAATCTGTATGGCTTTGCAAGTAAACCTTTGAAACCCAGGTGCATTACTTCCCGGCGTCGAAAAACATATGGGGGGATATATCATCCAACATGTTTAAGAACGCATCCGCTACGGTGGGGTCGAAATGCCGGCCAGATTGCTCCTGGATATAGCCGCGGATCTTTTCCACCGGCCAGCCTGGGCGGTAGGGGCGATCCGAGCTTAGCGCATCCCAAACATCTACAATGGAAAATATCCGGGCGGCAAAGGGGATCTCCTTGCCTTTCAGTCCCTGGGGATAACCGGTTCCATCCCATTTTTCATGATGACAATAGGGAATATCCAGGGCTGGTTTGAGATAATGAATGGTATGCAGCATTTCAAAGGCGTAGGTGGGGTGCTGGCGCATCAAGGCCCATTCCTCATCGGTTAACTTTCCGGGTTTAAGCAGAATCTGATCCGGGACGCCCAATTTGCCAATGTCATGCAGGAGAGCGCCGCGCCGAATGTGGACCATTTCCTCCTGAGATATGCCCATGCGCTCAGCCAAGCGCAGAGTAAGTTGGGTTACGCGCTGGGTATGGCCTTCGGTCTCCTTATCGCGCAGATCCATGGCATGGGACCAGCCAGCAATGGTGGCGTCGTAGGCCATGATCAACTCTGAATTGGAGCGTTGTAAATTTTCGAACAACTGCGCATTATCAATGGCGATGGCAGCCTGGGCAGCCAGAGTCTTTAGATACTCTAGCCACTCCGGGTCTGGGTCTAGCGGGAGGCGGTGGAAAATTTCCAGGATGCCTTTCAATTGTCCCTTGGCAATGAGCGGAAGGCCGTAATAGCTGTAGAAATTTTCCGCCTGAATCAATTGAGTGCGATTGAATCGATCCCCGGCCGCGAACAGGTTGGAAATATGGATGACCTGCCTGCCAGGGATGGCCTGCCCGATCAAGTTCTCGCCCAATTGGAGTTTTGAGTTTTGGATAATGGTGGTGCGAAAACCCTGCCCAACAGCAAATTCCAGGGTATGCATATGCGGGTTCAACAATAAAACATCGGCGGCATCCACTTTTAATTGCAGCAGGGTTTCTGTGATAAAGACGTTCAAGGTCAGCTGCATATCCAGGCTGGCGCTGATAATGTTATCAATGGCGCTCAATGCGTTGAGGCGTTGAAGTTGTTGTTGAATACGAGCCTCGGCGTTTTTGCGGTCGGTAATATCAGCGGCAAGCCCGGCTACAAGGAGTCTGCCCTCGTTCTCAGCATAAATCGGGAAGGCACGATCCCATATCCAGCGAATACTCCCATCCGATCTTTGAACGCGGTATTCAATATCCGTATGTTTCCCCTGTCTCTGTTGTTCGAGGGCGGTTATGACGAGCGACCGATCTTCAGGTAAAACGGTTTCGATAAACGCATTTGGAATATATAGTAATTCTTCAACGGGACGCCCCCAGATGCGTTTGCCAGCCGGACTGATATAGACTTCCATATTGCTGACCGGATCGGTAACCCAAAAGGCTTCTTCCAGGTTTTCGGCCAGCTGACGAAAACGGGCTTCTGAAGCCTGGATTTGCTCATTGGCCAACATCCGTTCCGTAATGTCCTGGGTTACACCAAGAATGAAGGCAGGTTTGCCGTCCTTGCCCGGGCTAACACGTGCCTTGGTATGCAGCCATTTCAGTTTGCCATTCACTTGAATCCGAAATTGAACATCGATGGGTAAACCGGTTCGAGTGCTGTGCTCCAAAGCTTCCAGAGCGCGCTCTGAATCAGGAACATATAATAGGGTCAACAATTCCTGAAGGGGATGAATGCCTGACTCGATCCCGAGCAACGCACTATTTTCCGGGCTGATATCGAATGTCTTGGTGCGCAGGTCGGCGGTCCAGCTTCCCAGTTTGGCCATGGCCTGCGCTTCATGCAAGATCTGTTGGTTGTTTTGCAGGTCGCGAATGGCTTGTTGCTGCCTGGTGATGTCAATGGTGGTGACGATCACCTTTGAATAATCCTGTTCATATCCGGGGATGAGCGACCAGCTCAAATTGATGTCGATGGCCCGGCCGGTCATTGTTTCATCGCGGCCTTCCCATTGATGATTGGTTCGCCCTGCGGCGATGGCGAGAATGTCCTTATGCAGGTTCTCTCGTTCGCCGGGGCTCATTTCCCGGCTTGTATTCTCGATCAGTTCTTCCTCGTTTTCCGCTTCATACATTCGTATAGCGGCGTTGTTTACATTCAGGATCTTAATGCTTTGGGCGAACACGTCCAGCATTTCCGGATGGGTTTCCAGGTATTCTTCAAGATCGGTCACACCTTGTTGTCTGAGAATATCCAAATGGTCTTTGATTCCCGAAAAATCCTCCTCCCAGATCGCCACCGGTGAGTCTTCGAAGAGGGTTCGGTAACGGCTCTCTCGATCCTGCAGGGCAGCCTGAGCCTGCTTTCGTTCTGTGATATCACGCCCCGATATAGCCGCACCGATCACCAGCCCATCCCTGCCATGAATGGGGTTGAACCAAAATTCCATGTCATGCTGTGATCGGGCAAATTGCATCTGACCTTCCACTGTGAAGAGTTCCCCCTCCAGGGCACGGTCAAAATAGCCGCGCCATTCATTTCGCGACTCTGATGGGATGACCTGATAGAGTATATTTTCCCCGGGGACGAGTTTGCGCCCAAGGATTTCTTCGTTATATCGAAGAAATACAGCATTGCCAATGATCAACCTATATTGAGTATCCACTGACCAGATCAGATCGTCCGTACTATCGATCAAGGCCTGCTGATTTGCTGTATTTTCCTGCAGCGCCAGTTCGGCCAATTTGCGGTCGGTGATATCCTGCCCGGCAACATAGATCTGGGTGGGACGGCCCAGAGTATATTCAACATGGAATTTGTCCCGGATCCAGCGTACATCCCCATTTTTGGTAATGAACCTATACTCTTTTGTTAGAGTCCCCAGTTCAATGGCCTCAGCCCAGCAGGTCTCCATGAGTTCTTTGTCATCGGGATGGATATTGACGGAGAATTGTTTTCCAAAAGCCTGAAGTTCTTCCAGGGTGTAGCCCGTGATCCGGCTAAAGGCGCCTGCATTCCACTCCTGAACCAGGTCGCCCTCCGGTGTGAGGCGCCAAAGGCGTGCCCAATCGGATGTGATCTCGGAAATGCTGCGAAAACGTGCCTCACTTTCCTGCAATTTTTCCTCAGCCAATTTTCGTTCGGTGATGTCGCGCACACTGGCAACGGCCATCAATTTGTCATCCACAAATTGATAGTTCAGCACGATCTCGGCCGGGAATTCCCGGCCGTCTTTGTGCAGCCCATAAAACACCTTTTCAGGAGCGTATCGTTGATGAGGCGCGTTCATAAAGCTTTGTTGATATTGCTCGTGTGCCTTGCGGAAACGCTCAGGGATCAGCATGGCCATGGATTGCCCGATCAATTCTTCCGGGTTGTGCCCAAATAAACGCTCCACTTGAGTATTACAAAGGAGGATTTGGCCATTGGGGTCAACCATCAGAACGGCATCTGGGATGGCCTGCAATACGAAATCCAATTGGGATTCGCTGGTTTGCAGTTTCTTAAAACTGCTTCGCGAAACGAAATAGATCAGCAGGGCACTTAACGCAACGTAGAAAAGCCCCTTGATGGTTTGAGCAGGGATTTGGTTGATCTCGGGCAATTGCCCCTGCACCAGTTTGTCACTCAATAGAATCCATAATACCCCAAAGACTAAATAGGCGAGTGCGGTACGAAGAGGCGGACTGTTTTCATTCCTTCGTTTGGTGCGACCGTCCCCTCTTGTTTTTTTGAGCTTGGGTTTTTGTTCCAGACTCATAACAACCTCCGGTCCTTTCAAAACTAACCAATAAATAAATCAACAGGAGAATTTCATGCGTGTTGAGGAATGTTTTCCATCCCTTATATTTCCTTCTTCTGAATATATTACCACTTCTGCTTTGGAAATTATAGTTGTTCAAAATGAGTATCTTTCAAGAAAATCAAAAGTGGAGGCTCAAATAGCCTCCACTCATTCCTGCCATCTGTAATTCACACATCGAACTTAATCAGTGTTTTCCTTGCAATACTTTTGAATCATGTTCATCAACACCTTGAGATTCACCGGCTTGCTCATATAATCGGTCGCGCCTGCTTCAAGGCAGCGTTCGCGGTCACCGGACATGGCAAAAGCGGTGAGGGCAATGATCGGGGTATGTTGGAACCCGGCCTGGGCACGAAGGAGGCGGGTCGTTTCCAACCCATCCATCTCAGGCATTTGAACATCCATCAGAATCAAATCCGGGTTTATTTGCCCGGCTTTGTGAAGACCGGCATGTCCATTGCTGGCCACCTCAATTTGGTAACCGGCATGTTCCAAATAATCCCGGACGGCCAGGATCGCTGACTCGGTGTCGTCGATGATCAGAATTGTCCCGCGCATGGTCTGAACAGTATGCGGAATGACCGTTGATATGTTTAACGGTGTGGGTGGCTCTGATTGAGTTTCAGGTATGAACTGATTACTCCAGGGGAGAGTGAATGAGAAGCGGCTGCCCTTGCCCACTTCACTTTCCAGAGAAACGTCCCCACCGTGCAGATGAGCCAACTGCGCCACCAGGGCCAGCCCCAACCCTGTTCCGCCAACCTCACGGCTTAATGAAGAGTTGACTTGCACGAATGGCTGGAACAGGTGTTTCTGATCCGGCTCGGCGATGCCAATGCCCGTATCCCAGACCGTAAATCGTACGGTCGTTCCATTCTGCTCATTGCACACTTCCAGACCGACCTGTCCATTTTCCGGTGTAAATTTGATGGCATTGCTCAGTAAATTGACGATCATTTGTTTGAGGCGGCGCTCATCTGCAATGATGAACTCGACACCGGCATGGATCTGATATTGCACATGCAGACTCTTTTTCTGCGAAAGCTGTTTGGTCATTCGCAGGCTCGCCTGGCATACCGAATCGACATTGACAAGCGCAGGCTCAAGTGTGATCTGCCCTGCTCCGATCTTCGCCAGATCGAGAATGTCATTGATCAGGGTCAGCAAATGCTGGCCGCTCTCGCCGACGGTTTTGACATATTTCTGTTGACGGGTAGTCAGGTCACCGGCGGTGTTTTCAAGCAATACCTCAGAAAGGCCAATAATGGCGCTTAAGGGGGTGCGCAGTTCGTGACTCATGTTGGCCAGAAATTCATCTTTGACGCGCATGGCGCGTTGCAACTCTACATTCATCCTTTCGAGTTCTTCCGTGCGTTTCGCCACACGTTGTTCGAGCTCGGCATTAAGAGATCGCAGGTTTTCTTCAACCTGCTTGCGTATGGTGATATCCACAATCGTGACAAGCGCCAGTGTTTCATCGCCTACTTCGATGGGGGTTATGCCGATCTCAACAGGAAACTCACTGCCATCTTTGTGGAGACCATACAGGTCGCGGCCCACACCCAGCCGACGAGGTCGTGATTCCTGGAAGAAATTAGAGACATGCCTTGTATGAGTATCCGCCCAGCGCTGCGGCATAAGCCGTTCCACGTTCATGCCGTTCAACTCGTCACGAGAGTATCCAAAATATTTTTCGGTCTGGGAATTTAACAGGACGATACTTCCTCTTTGATCGACTATGAGAATGGCATTGGGAGCCGCCTCAACAGCCAGCCGAAAGTGTTCTTCGCTTTCACGCAGTTTTTCGAGCATAGCCTCTCTTTGGGACTCCGCCTGCTTGCGCTCAGTGATATCCTGATACATGCCGATTGAGCCGTATGAGACACCATTTTCATCACGCAATTCGACCGCCGCCTCGAACACCCAATGGATTACTCCATGACGATCGCGAATGCGATGTTCGCATTTCCAGATCGGATGGTTGCCAGCCCGCACAAACAGGATGGCCTCCTCCAGGGAATAACCCGCCAGGTCTCCGACCATGACGATTTCCTCGGTCAGTTCATCCCATAGCTCTGCGGTGAATTCCCCGGGGTCATAGCCTGTGATCTGGCGAATACCCTCGCCAATGAAATCATATTTGACCCTTCTTCCCTCATCGTAATACGATTGGTAATATGGCACCGCGCCTGCGACTTCGATCGCCTGGCGGTAAATTACGTGGGAATTCCGCAGCGCCTCCTCTGCCTGTTTGCGCTCGGTGATATCGCGATTGCTGGCGCGTCTCCCCAGCCAGTGTCCATCCGCGCCATGCACGCGTCGACAGACATGATTGACCCAGCGGATCTCTCCGTTCGGCTTTATGATGCGAAAATCCAGCCCAAACAGTTCTTTGAATTCAAATTCATCTTTCAAGTGTATCTGATACGAGGAAACATCATCCGGGTGAATGATTTCCTCCAGTAAATTTCCATTCGTTAGAAATTCTTCAGCCTTGTGACCAGAGATGCGTTCACATGCTGGAGAAACGTAAAGAAATTGTCCATTGGGAGCAACCCAATATTCCCAGTCATACGTAAAATCAGCAACGGTGCGGAACTTCTCTTCACTTTCGCGCAGGGTTTCTTCCGCCAGTTTCCGTTTGGTGATGTTCTCGTGGGTGACCACTACCATCATCCGCCCGCCCGATAAAAAACTTGAAACATGCGCGGTAAACCAACGCTGTTCGCCTGCCGGGGAATGACATGGGTATTCCAGGTCAAAGTTGGTGGCAGCGCCGGATAACACCGCACGCAAACCTGCCGCAAAGGGGTTTGCTTCCTCTGAATTTGCCCCTTCGGCTTTTTCGCAGACCTCCAGATAATTGAAACCCACAGCGTAGTTATGTGGGACGGGTGGGTTGGCGTCGGCAAACTCGCGCCAGGCGCAGTTCACGGTCAGGATCGAACCGGTCGCATCCAACACACATAGCGGCGCATTTAACCCGTCAATGATCGACCGGTTGAACTGCTGGGCGGCAAGCAATTCTGCCTGCGCCTGTTTCCGGTCTGTGATATCCACCACTGTGGTAAGGATGCACTCATCATCGTTGAAAGTCAACCTCTCCAAAGAAGCCAGGACTGTCCTTAATTCCCCCTCTTTGTTTTTAATGATCACTTCATTGTTCTGGATCGCCCCACTTGTCTTCAACTGTTCAATCAACTCGCGGCGCTGTTCCGGGTGGATAAAGATATTGAATTCCGAGGTAAGATGCCCAAGCAATTCATTACGGTCGTACCCCACCAAACGACAATAAGCGTCGTTCACCTCCAATTGCAAACCATCGATAAGCCGGGAGAGGACGATCGCTGCCGGGTTGGACATGAACGCCTGTGAGAATTTCTCCTCACTCTGGTGCAGGGCTTCCTCCGCTTGCTTGCGTCCGGTGATATCGCGTTGGGCAACGATCACTTCAGGTTCTCCGGCTGAATTCAACACACGCCGACCACTTGCCTCGACCCAAATATATGCGCCATTCTTGCGTTTAAGGCGGTATTCCGCCCGTCCTTCTTCATCGGTTTCGATCACGCGCCTCAGTTCGTCCCGGGCTTTATCCTGGTCTTCCGGGTGGATGCGGTCGAAGGAAAGGGTGTTGATGATCTCATCGGGGTGATAGCCGTTGAACCTGTATGAGGCCTCTGTAGTGAAAACTACGACGCCATTTCGATCATAGCGCGCGATCGAATCGCTGGTGTTCTGGAGTAGAAAACGATAGTTTTCCTCGCTCTGGCGCAGGGCTTCTTCAATCTGTTTTCGTTCTGTAACGATGCTCAGGGTCACCAAAACCTGGGTCGGCTTTCCATCCGCATCCCGGGTTAAGATACGCGGACGGCTGTTGAGCCATTCCCAGCTCCCATCCTTCAATTTCAAACGGTAGTCAACCCCATGGATCTCAATCCCTGATACGACCTCACTCCATTGCGCCTGGATGACTGGAAGATCGTCGGGGTGAACATAGGAAAGGATGGATCCCTGTTTTTCCAGTTCCTCCACACGATAGCCAAGCAGGGTTTCACGATTCATATAATCGGTTTTGAAGTTCACAAGGTCGATGATGTAAATGATATCGGGTGAAGTTTCCGCCAGCGCCCGGTATTTCGCCTCCGCTTTTTGTAGGGCAATTTGCGCCTCCTCCAACTGCAGGACGAGAATCCCTTGATTTCCCAAGACGGTATCCGCCTGCCCGGTACGGATCGCTTCGAGCGCGGACTCAGCCAGGAAACAACGCTGTTCCAATTCCTTGTATGTTGGCTTGATACTCATTCAACACACTCCAATTTTTTGCTTGCGTACTACCACTAAAGTTTCAAAACTCTTTCCAGCACCCTCTCATCGCTCAAATTTCCGTAAATGACCCCGCCTGTGGGCGGTTCGATCACCTGCAAGGCGGGCGAGATAAAGATCCCATGGGTCAACGCAACCTCTGGGTCGACATTCAGATCAATGACCTCAACCTCGAATTCATAATCGGGGTAGCGTGCCCTCAAGCGTTCCAGATTTTCACGTGCAATTTGTGAATTGGCCGCGTTCCCTGCCACAAACAGCCGCAAGGCGTAATGCTGTACCTTCTTTGTAGGCCCATTTGGGGTATCAGTTTTCATTTCCAGCCTCTTTGCCTGTAACGAAAATACCCTTATCCGAAATACGAAACTCATGAACCTTGTTCGTATGGCTATGACCCCGCGCTTTGAGAACCGACAACTGCCGCCGGAATTCCCCATTCCTTTCCGTATTGCGCAGGACCACCACCGTATCGATCATCGATGAAAGATCAAAACCGGTGATCTCCTGCGCTTCGCCCGTGCTATCGGTCAGGTTGGTCAACAAAATGGTGATGCCGGACCGTTTGCAATGATCGATCAAACGCAGCAGGTAATCGAAGGCGGCAAAGCGCGAACCCATGCGGCGGCAGGCAGAGATCGCATCCACGATCACGATGTCGGGATGGAATTCCGAAATGCCGCGAAATGCTGCGATCAGATGCTCCTCGATTCCCTGAGACTCAGGCATCAGGGATAGGAAAAGTAGTGAACCGTCGTTTACCAATGGGAACAGGTCGATCCCAGGGCTGAGCATGCAAGACATCATCGAGGCGGGTGATTCCTCGAAGTTGATGTAGTAAACCCGTTTTCCGTCTTCAGCAGAGCGGCGTGTGAAAGCGGCAGCAAACGTTGTTTTACCAGTGCCGGATGATCCCGTGATCAGGTTGCAGGAGGCTTGCATATATCCCCCGCCCATCAACGCATCCAGCTCTGCCACCCCGGTTGGGATGGGTTTGCCAAGCGCGGTATGGTTGAGGTGGGTCTCCGTAATCGGGATGATCCAGATGCCCCGGTCGGTGATCGAAAAGGGATACTCATTCCGCCCATGAGCCGAGCCCCGATATTTGATCACACGCATCCGGCGGGTGGTCACCTGTTCTATGACCTTTTGATCCAGTTGGACCACACAGTCTGCCATGTAGACCAGGAAGCCGTAGTCTGAGATCGAGTTCTCGTCCTCCCGCTCCAATTTGGCGGACATCAGGGTTGTCATATTCTGCTGCCTCAGCCAGGCGATCAGCCGATAGATCTCTGTGCGTTCCTTGCTGCGGTTATCAAGCAGGTTGAGGAACATATCCGGCGAATCGATGAACACCCGCCTGGCATGCAGACTTTCCGTCTTGTGGCGCAGGATCGCCAGGATGCCGCCCAGGTCGAAATCCCCCGAAAGAAGCGCATCCGGGTCGAAACGTGCCGTAATGATGGTAAGAAGGCCCTTGTTCTCGAGAGCATCAGAATCCCAACCGAACCCGGCCGCGTAGCGTCGGAGTGCGTCTTCCTGCTCTTCAAAGGTGATCAACACACCGGGTTCTCCCATTTGCGCCCCTTTTACCAGGAACTCCAACCCAAACAGGGTTTTGCCGGTTCCTGCCCTGCCATTGAGCAGGGTCAGCCCACCGGTGGGTACTCCCCCCAGGAGGATTTCATCTAAGCCAATGATATTGGTCGGAGTCTTTAGGGTTTGATTTGACATAGACGCCTCTTTTCCTAATATATGATGGACTAAAACAGTATAGCACTTGCCCGTAAGTTTTCATCAAATTTCCATACAGATTTTTTCCCCTAACGCAGAAATCCCAGCGGCCTTCCCATTTTTACCGGTTTGTTTTGGACGCATGATGACGACCTCCGGCTTTTTCTGCTCAGCCCCTGCCAGAGCCACAGGGATTTATAAAGATATACAAACGACCACTTAAAATTAGCTGGTGTTAAAAATAAATATACCCCATCTGCAGGGTGATGAATATTACAGACACTTGCCATTTCTATCATAATGAAAATGGACACTGCCTGCATTTGTCTTTTATACCGTTTTTGGGGGATAAAAGTCCTGCCCTTAACTGCATCCCATTGCATACCGACTGTCAAAAGCAAACAGGGCGGCAGAAACCGCGCAATACCATCTGGAATCAGGAAGCAAGCTTCCTGATTCCAGATACACAATGGGTATAATACCCAAAAGGGAAACAACCCATGCCCATCACCCCGCAGGAATTTATCAGCAAGTGGAAGCGTGTGACCGCACGCGAAAAGCAGACCTATCAGGAACATTTTCTTGATCTGTGTCAACTCGTGGGGCATCAGACCCCGAACGATTATGACCCGACCGGCACGCGTTTTGCTTTTGAGATGGGCGCGGCGAAAACCAGCGGCGGACAAGGCTGGGCAGATGTGGCAAAGCTCGGTTTTTTTGGTTGGGAGTATAAGGGCAAGGATGCCGACCTGGATAAAGCGTATGAACAGCTTCTCCGTTATCGCGATGCGCTTCAGAATCCGCCCG
>DAOQPR010000063.1:0-10946 GCA_035333265.1 Anaerolineales bacterium | reverse complement strand
ATCCGAAGTCAGGCGCTCTATCCATTGAGCTACTGGGGCGTCGGCGACATTATACACGATTTGTCTCGTCGATTTGGGGAATAAACAATACTGGCGTAGGATTTCTTGCTGGCATACCCACATGATAGAATTCGCCCATCTTTTTCAGAAAGGACTCTATCAAATGGCAGATGTCAAAATTTTTGGCGAAAAAATGATCGAAAGTCTGGAGAAGGTCATTGTAGGCAAACGACAGGCGCTTGAATTGGTGGTGATTGGCCTGTTATGTCAGGGACATGTATTGATCGAGGATGTCCCTGGGGTGGGGAAGACCATGCTGGCGCGGAGCCTGGCCAAGTCTATGAATTGTATATTTAACCGTATTCAATTTACGCCCGATATGCTGCCAAGTGACGTGACTGGTGTGTCCATCTATAACCAGCAAAAAAATGAATTTGAATTTCGGCCGGGCCCGGTCATTGGTCAGATTATTCTGGCAGATGAGATCAATCGAGCCACGCCCAAGACCCAGGCAGCCCTGCTTGAGGCGATGGAGGAGCGTCAGGTGACAGTGGACGGTGTGACCCATCCCATGCCCCGGCCTTACATGGTACTTGCCACTCAAAACCCGATCGAATATGAAGGGACTTTCCCTTTGCCGGAGGCTCAATTGGACCGTTTCCTGCTTCGACTGCGGGTTGGCTATCCAAGCGTCAACGATGAGATTCGCATTATGGACGACCAACAGCTTCAGCACCCGATCGAGGCGCTTCAACCCATTGTGAGCGTTGAAGAGGTGTTGGAAAATGTCGAAGCGGTTAAGAAAGTCTTTATATCCATGCCTGTCAAAAAATATATCGTAGAGTTGAGCACCCGTACCCGACAGAGTCAGGATGTATATTTAGGCGCCAGCCCGCGTGGAAGCCTTTCTCTGTCGCGTGCAAGTCAGGCACGCGCAGCATTGCACGGCCGCGACCACGTCCTGCCTGATGATGTCAAGGCGCTGGCTGTGCCTGTGCTGGCGCACCGCCTTATCATTAGCGCTGCTGCACGATTGCGCGACGTGAGTCCAGATCGGATTGTACAGGAGATTGTTTTAGCCACCCCTGCCCCAGGCGGGACTTTTGAGACCTCAACAAAGGAAAGTTAGGTATGAAGGCAGGGCGAACTCTGATCGCCATACTATTCCTGGCCGGTCTGATAGGCATTTTGGTCAATGGATCTGCCATTTATTCCCGCTTTCTCTATGTCAGTGTGTTATTGACTGTGGTTGCCTGGATCTGGACTCAATGGGTGACCCGGAAAATCACATTGGAGAGAACATCTCGCGAACTGCGCGCTAATGTGGGAGATGTGTTTGAAGAGAATTATCGATTAACCAACCGTAGCGGACTGCCTGCCCCGTGGATCGAAATTGCAAACAAAACCCGTCTTCCACAGGCATCTGGCTCTCGCTTGTATACTCTTGTAATGGGCCGGCAGGTTCGCAGCTATATTGCCCGTACCTGGCTTACGCAGCGCGGCAGCTTTCAACTCGGCCCAACCCAAATAACCACCGGGGATCCATTTGGTTTGTTTACAGCGCGCCGTATTTTTCAGCCGCAAGATACTCTCATTGTTTTCCCAATGATCCATGAGATTCAGAACTTCCCATCACCTTTTGGTTTGTTGCCGGGCGGGCAGGTGATCCGGCAAAAATCATCGGATATCACACCTCATGCGGCTGGAGTGCGTGAATATGTGCATGGCGATGCGATGAAACGAATCCACTGGCCCACGAGTGTAAGGCGCAACCGTTTGATGGTGAAGGAATTTGAGCAGGACCCCCAGGCCGAAATATGGATCTATGTGGATTCACAAAAGACCGTTCATTATCAAAAACCTTATCAACATCAAGATACAGAATTTCATAACACGCTGTTTGTGAGGCGGCCAAAGTTGAAACTGCCTCCATCCACCCTTGAATATTCTGTGAGTATTGCGGCTTCTCTTGCTCATTACTACCTTCGTCAACGTCGGGCTGTGGGGTTTGCCAGTGCTGGCCAAACTTTTACTGTTTTGCCCGCTGAACGAAGCGAACGGCAGGAAGCTAAGATTTTGGAGACACTTGCGTTTGTAGAGGCCAATGGCACCCTTTCCATTGCTGGTTTGGTCTCTTCTCAATCTTCCCAGTTGCCGCAAGGTTCAAGTGTCGTCCTCGTAACTCCCACTACCCGGCCAGATCTTTTGCAGGCTGTGGATGACCTGGCACTTCGCTATCTTTCGCCAATTGTTGTATTATTAGAGACAGAGACATTTGGCGGCCCCTCTGGAACAAATATCCTCGTAAATTCACTTCGCGAGCGAAGGGTGCCGGTTATCACAGTGGCTTGTGATGTTGATCTGCCACAAGCGCTTGGCGAAATATCGTCTACATTCAAGGTACAGGAGTTAAATGCATGGCGGAAACCCGTGTTGTCACCATCGATTTAAACTTTCAGGGGAAGACACAGGCCATTGCGTCCTATTTGATTCGAAGTGGAGATGCGGTGATTTTGATCGAAAGCGGACCTGGCTCGACTCTTCCCTCGCTCGAAACTGCTCTGGCGAAGGAAGGCTTATCTCCCCGTGACGTGACACACGTATTGCTTACGCATATTCACCTCGATCACGCTGGCGCGGCGGGCTGGCTTTCGCGCCAGGGTGCAGAGATCTATGTCCATCCCATTGGCGCGCCGCACATGCTCAACCCCGAAAAACTGATCGCCAGCGCCACCCGCATTTACGGCGATAGGATGGACACATTATGGGGGGAGTTTCTGCCTGTAGCGCAGGAACAGCTCAAGGTCCCGCAGGATGCGGAGGAGATTGTCATCGGTAATTTGCGATTTCTCCCGATCCACACCCCGGGCCATGCTGAACATCATTATTCCTATCTATTCGAAGATATATGTTTTAGCGGTGATGTAGGCGGAGTGCGAATTCCAGGCTATCAATATTTGCGCGCGCCCATGCCTCCGCCAGAGTTGCATTTTGGCCGCTGGCGTGAGAGTTTAACGAGGTTGAAGACCCTGCAATTTGCACGGATCGCTCCTACCCATTTTGGTGTGTATGCTGATGCCAATTGGCATTTGAATTTTCTGGATGAGACGCTTGCTTCCATGGAAAAATGGCTGGAAGGCGTTATGCAGCGTGATCCTGCGATCGAGGAATTGCGCGAGGAATTTACCCTTTGGATGGAGCGTGAAGCACAGGAAAATAACCTGAGTGAAGAAGCCTCACGTGCATACTCTCTTTCCAACCCAGTGGGCATGAGCGCCGACGGGTTAATGAGGTATTGGAAGAAGGGGAGAAGTGCGTAATTTGTCATGCAAGATGCGTGATGCATGAAACATGGCAATTTTGCCTAAAAAAGTTATACTTGTTCACCGAGGAGAAAATATGAAAGACTTTATTGCAATCTCCGATTACACCTCGGATGAAATCCAAGATATTCTTGATCTGGCGGTTAAACTAAAAAAGCAGCATTTCAAGAAGGGGAACAAGAAGATTTTCAAGGGCAAGGTCTTGGGGATGATCTTCCAAAAACCCAGTTTGCGTACGCGTGTATCTTTTGATATGGCCATGCGCCACTGTGGCGGTGATGCCCTGTATCTCTCTCCAAGCGAGATTGGCCTTGGTAAACGCGAATCCATAGCAGATGTAGCACGGGTGCTTTCGGGATATGTGCAGGCCCTGATGGCCCGGACATTTGACCATGCCCATGTGGTGGAATTGGCCAGGTGGTCGGATGTTCCAGTGATCAACGGTTTGAGTGATTACAACCATCCCTGTCAGGGAATGGCAGATGCGTTAACCATCATTGAAAAGTTTGGCAAGAAATCAAAAGGCCTGAATGTCAGCTATGTCGGCGATGGAAACAATGTTGCCGTTTCATTAATGCACGTCTCTGCACTGCTTGGCTGGAATTTTACAATTGCCAGCCCCGAAGGGTATGACCTTGACCCAGCGGCTGTGGAAATCGGCAAGGCGCTGGCACTAAAGACCAAGAGCAAGTTAACGTTTTTACGTGACCCGCATGAGGCTGTTAAGAAAGCCCATGTCATTTACACTGATACCTGGACCAGCATGGGCCAGGAGGAGGAGACAGCAAAGCGCGAACAGATTTTCCCGCCGTATCAAGTCAATGCCGGGCTGGTCAGTGAGGCAGATAAAGATGTCATTGTGATGCATTGTCTGCCTGCTCATCGCAATCAGGAATTAACCGACGAAGTGGCAGACGGCCCCCATTCTGTGATTTTCCAGCAGGCTCATAACAGACTCCACGCCCAAAAGGCGATCCTGGCGCGTTTGTTTGAGGTCATGTAAGGATTTGGTTATATCCATTTTATTTTAGGCGGGGTTATCCCCCCGACCTATCCAAGGTGATGTATGAATACAAAAAACTTTATTGAGATCGAAGAACAATATGGCGCACATAATTATCACCCCCTGGACGTAGTCATTGAACGGGCCGAAGGGGTATGGGTGTATGATGTGGAGGGCAAAAAATATCTCGATTGTCTTTCTGCCTATTCCGCGGTCAATCAGGGGCATGTTCATCCTGAAATATTGAAAGCTCTCTTGGAGCAGGCCAGGAAGGTGACATTAACTTCGCGTGCCTTTCGCAATGACCAATTGCCCATGCTTTACAAGGAGCTTTCTGAAATGACCGGCTATGAAATGTCTCTGCCGATGAATTCAGGTGCAGAGGCGGTCGAGACGGCAGTTAAACTGGCGCGTAAGTGGGCGTATCAAGTCAAGAAGGTGCCTCGCCATCAGGCCGAGATCATTGTGGCTGGAAATAACTTTCACGGCCGAACGGTAACCATTGTTTCCTTCTCCACTGAACCGCTTTATCGTGATGATTTTGGCCCATTCACACCCGGGTTTGTAGTGGTTGAATACGGGGACGCGGGGGCGATTGAAAAGGCGATCACCCCAAATACTGCGGCCGTGATGCTTGAACCGATCCAGGGAGAGGCTGGAGTGATCGTACCTCCAGCGGGTTATTTAAAAACGGTTGAAGAGATCTGTAGGAAGAACAATGTCCTGTTGGTTGCGGATGAAATTCAAACCGGTCTTGGCCGGACCGGGAAACTGTTTGCCGCTCATCATGAGAATGTCCGTGCTGATATCACCATCGTGGGCAAAGCCATGGCTGGTGGGTTTTATCCCGTTTCAGCGATCCTGGCAGATAAGGCTGTCCTTGGTTTGTTCCAGCCTGGTGAGCATGGTTCCACTTTTGGCGGGAATCCGCTTGCAGCCGCAATTGCCCGGGCTGCCCTTAAAGTGATCCGTGATGAAAAGCTGTCTGAGCGTTCTGCGCAGCTTGGTGAGTACTTCATCGAGCAATTAAGCGAGATCTCCAGCCCGCATATAAAAGAAGTTAGAGGCAAGGGGTTGCTCATCGGTGTGGAGCTTAAACCGCAGGCAGGTGGTGCGCGCCGTTTTTGCGAAGCATTGAAAGAAAAGGGGATTCTTGCAAAGGAAACGCATGATAATGTCATTCGCTTTGCACCACCGCTTGTTATTGATAAAGAGACGATAGATTGGGCGCTTCCGGCCATTCGGGAAACGCTCAATATGCCGTAATCAATTTTCGCCCTAAAGGCAGGTAAGCCTTTAGGGTTTTTTATGTGGAGGTACCATATGTACATAGGAATACCCAAAGAAAGCAGACCCTATGAATACCGGGTGGGTTTATCCCCGGCGGGAGTGGAGATTCTTTCTCATTTTGGGCACCAGGTCTTCATCGAGCATGATGCGGGCAGTGGAGCCGGGTTTAGTGATCAGGAATATGAACGAGTTGGCGCGAAGCTTGTCTATTCTCCCCAGGAAGTATTTGGCCGGGCTGATTTCCTGCTGAAGATTTCGCGTCCCCTAAAACAGGAATTGGAATGGCTTAGGGATGGATCGATCCTTGCCGGTTTTTTGCACCTTGCATCCAGTTCCCAAGACCAGATTGACCTTTTGCTTGAAAAGAAGGTCACGGCGCTGGCATATGAACAGATCACAGACCCGTCTGGTGGCTTTGCTGTTCTACGGCCATTCAGCCAGATCTGTGGTGCGATGGTTGCTCAAATTGCGGCCCGCCTCCTGCAAACGAATCGCGGCGGCAAGGGGATTTTATTAAGCGGTTTACCGGGCGTCCCACCGGCAGAGGTAGTGATCCTTGGAGGCGGCGCGGTTGGTACTGCGGCGGCGCGTTCGATGCTGGGCGCAGGCGCACATGTAACCGTACTTGATAAAAATATGTCTGCATTGGAAAAACTGGCGGATCGCGTTCCCGGTGTTGTGACCCTGATGGCAACAAAAAGAAACATTGAACGCTCGACAGCGTTCGCTGATGTTCTTGTGGGTGCTGTTCTGGTTAGCGGACAACGTGCGCCGGTCGTCGTAACCCGGGAAATGGTAAAGGCCATGAAGCCGCGCTCTGTCATTATTGATGCCAGTATTGACCAGGGCGGCTGTATTGAGACTTCTAGGCCAACCATGCACGACAACCCAACTTTTATTGAAGAAAATGCAGTGCATTATTGCGTGCCAAATATCCCCAGCCTTGTGGCACGTACAGCAAGCCACGTCTTTGTAAATTCCGCCATACCGTACATTGCTGATATTGCCAACCATGGCATTGAAGTGATGATAAAACAGGAACCGTCAATCGAAGCGGCCGTCAATACTCATCAAGGCAATTTGGTGAATCTCGTGCGGTTAAGCGCGTAGGAGTCAACATGAACGCAACAAGTATTTATCAATCGCGCGTGACGACTGCCGAGGAGGCGGTCAAAGTTATCAAATCTGGGAATCGGGTTTTTCTTACAGGAAATGTATCCGTTCCACAGAAGCTTCTCATGGCTCTGGTTGCATATGCTCCCAATATTACTGATGTTGAAGTATGCCAGGCGCTGACCATCGGCGCGCCAGACTATGTCAGTACCGAAATGGAAGGTCATTTGCGGGTGAACTCCATGTTCATCAGCGCCAATATCCGCAAGGCTGTGCAGGAGGGTCGGGCCGACTTTACACCCGTATTGCTCTCCGAGTTTCCCTTGCTATTCAAGCATGGTATTTTGCCGCTTGATGTAGCGTTGATCCACGTCTCCACTCCCGACGAACATGGCTTTTGCAGTCTGGGGGTGGAGGTTGGTCTGACAAAGTCTGCGGCTGAGTCTGCCAAGATCATCATCGCAGAAGTCAATGAGAAGATGCCGCGAACCCTTGGTGACTCATTTATCCATGTCAGCCGATTAACCCATATTGTGCCAGTCAATTATGATATTCCTCAACTGGCAATGGGCGAAGAGGGCGATGCCGAGATTGTGGAAAAGATCGCTGGTCATGTTGCCAGCCTGATTCCGGACGGCGCTACCATGCAGCTTGGAATTGGCAGCATTCCTGATGCTGTTCTGAAATATCTCTTTGATAAGAAGGATTTGGGAATTCACACAGAATTGTTTTCAGATGGTGTTATCGACCTTGTCAATGCAGGTGTATTGACCAATGCAAGAAAGACCCTGCACCCAGGTAAGATTGTGGCTGGGTTCATCCTTGGTACAAAACGTCTTTATGACTGGGTGGATGACAATCCACTGATCGAATTACATCGCACAGAGTATGTGAATGACCCCTTCGTGATCGCCCAGAATGAGCGGATGGTGGCCGTTAACTCAGCCATTGAAGTTGACCTTACCGGCCAGATCTGTGCCGATAGTATCGGACCTAAATTGTACAGCGGGGTGGGGGGGCAGCTTGACTTTATTTACGGCGCCTCTCGCTCCAAGGGCGGCGTGCCGATCATCGCTTTGCCCAGCACAGCTTATTTGCGTGATGGCACTGCCTTGAGTAAGATCACTGCCATGCTTAAACCGGGGGCAGGCGTGGTGACATCCCGAAACCATGTTCGCTTTGTTGTGACAGAATTCGGGGTGGCTGACTTGTATGGGAAGACCATACGGCAACGTGCTCAAGCCTTGATCAAAATTGCCCACCCTCAATTCCACGAGGAATTGAAAAAACAAGCCAGCGAACTGCATTACCTCTAATGTAGACCGGCATTTGACCCAAAAAGACGAGGAGAAACATCGTAACTCCCCGTCTTTTTTGTTGTTAATCAGATAATTACCTTTCCGCCTTGACATTCCAGAGGTTTTTCCCTATCATCAGAGCGTTTTGGCGAAAAATCGTCCTACTTGAGTCAAGATTCTAAAAGGATCACAGGCCCAAACAAATTTACATTTGCAGTTGACTTATTCAACTCGAATAATTTTATTGATCGACAGGAAAATACCCCATGCGTAAAGCAAAAATAGTTGCAACAATCGGCCCCGCCTCAGATTCTGAAAAGGCGCTGGAGTCGCTGATCAAAGCGGGCATGAATGTGGCCCGCTTAAATTTCTCTCATGGCACGCACGAACAGCATTCGATGCGCATAGACAAGATCCGCAGCGTTTCTAAGAAGCTTAACATCCCTGTAGGAATCTTACAGGATCTGCAAGGCCCCAAGATTCGGGTGGGTAAGCTGGAAGTTCCGCTTCAGCTCTCGATTGGCGAAGAAGTCTGTTTGTATGCAACCCAGGATGCTCCTCCAAAGAATGGCTGCCAAGTGATCCCAGTGGATTTTCGCGAGTTGTTCGACTCTGTTCAAAAGGGCGATAAACTCCTTCTGGACGATGGCCGTCTCGCGCTACAAGTCACCTCAGCGGAGGGGCGTTTGGTTCATGCCACTGTTTTGGTGGGAGGCGCATTATCTTCTCATAAGGGCATCAATTTACCTGGTGTGAAGTTGCGCATTGCAGGTTTTACCGACAAGGATAAAGCTGATCTGGCTTTTGGCATTTCACAGGGAGTGGATGCAGTTGCGATTTCATTTGTGCGTAGTGTTGAAGACGTTCGCACAGTGCGCGGGGCGATCCATGAATTTTCTGCGGGGAACCGTGAGCCGCTTTTGATCGCAAAACTGGAAAAGCCTGAAGCGTTGGATGAACTTGATGGGATTCTGGATGTAGTGGATGGCGTCATGGTTGCGCGCGGCGATCTGGGTGTTGAGCTCCCGCCAGAACGTGTGCCCCCGCTGCAAAAATTGATCATTCGGTCTGCCAATGCGCGCGCCAAGCTGGTTATTACAGCCACACAAATGCTTGAGTCCATGATCCAAAATCCTTTGCCCACACGAGCGGAAGCCTCGGATGTGGCCAACGCTGTTTTTGATGGCACCGATGCTGTGATGCTTTCCGCTGAAACAGCGTCAGGCGAATACCCTGGTGAGGCGGTCGCGATGATGTCACGCATCGTCTCGGAAGCCGAGTCACATTTCAAAGAGTGGGGCAGCCGTCAGGATGGCCGGGCAGGTTTGGGGGAGAGTGACGCGGCCTCCATGGCGCGAGCGGCGAATGCCCTGGCCGCCGATCCAGAGGTGCAGGCGGTATCCGTCTTCACAATGCGCGGCCGGTCTGCCTGGCTCATGTCCAAGGCCCGCCCCTCGAAACAAATCCTTGCATTTACTCCCGAACCTGATACCTCCAACCAGCTTGCCTTTTTATGGGGTGTACAGCCGCACCTGATTAAATATGCCCAAACCATGGAAGATATGCTTTCTGATGTGGATGCGGCTCTGCTGAAATCTGGCATTGAACCGGGCCAGCAGGTGGTGCTTGTATGCGGCTTCCCGATCGGTGAACAGCGCCCGCCCAACATGGCTTTGCTGCATACCGTCAGCAGTGACCCTACTATCAAACTGGCGCGTAAGCTGGCCGAAGAAAATGTAAAGAAGTAAACTGATATTACAAGATTTATCTGACACACAATTGGCGGATGCAGCAAAGGAAATGCATCCGCCTCTTTCTTAACCCAAGCCTGCTTTCTCCTACCCGGGCTTTTCTACTCCCTCGAAGCGACCAATATTCCTATACCGATCAACGCTCCACCGGTGATGAAGAGAGGTGTGATCGTTTCGTTTAGAAAGAACCATCCCAAAAGTGTCCCCACTACGGGCTGGGCAAAGAACGTAAGCGACGCCACAGCCGCGGGCAGTTCAGCAAAGGCAAAATTCCACAGGAACATGGCAATGGCTGTGGAAATAATCCCTAAAAATAACAAACCGCCGATGATGCCCCAAGTGATCTCACCAATACCTTGACTGTTGATTTCCCAGACCGAAAACGCAATACTGGATGGCAAACCGCCTAGCAACATGATCGTGCTGGAGGTCAGCAAATCCTGTGATTGTGAGACCTTGCGTACCAGCACCGAATATAACGCCCAGGTAAGTGCAGCCGCCAAAAGACTCATATTCCCCAAAAACAGGGATGGCGAGAGTTCTGCCGTTCGCGGATCGATAACAGCTAGAACACCCAGTGTGGAAATAACCAACGCAATCACTCGGCGGGTGGTGGGTTTTTCACCCAGTAAAAATGGTGCAAAAAGTAGCACAAATGCCGGTGTGGCAGAGGTCACCAATGAACCGTTGGATGCTGTCGAGAGTTTGGTTCCCACAAATTGAAAGCCAAGTGAAATTCCATAACCAACAAACCCAACCCAAAAACTTTTCCAGAAGGACTCTTTTGAGATTTGGGCGTTTGAATTCGCTTTTCGGTTTCGGAAAAATATAACAAGCCCCAAAACCAAAGCACCCATAATTAATCGCAGGGTGAGTAAGGAAAATGGGAGAATCACTTCGAGCACGACCTTGCTGATAACATACATGCCGCCCCAAATGGAGGCGGCTGCCAAACCTGAGAATAAACCTGCAAATGTGTGGTGTTTTTTCATAATTTTCCGATTATATCGAAAAGATGGAGTTGCAATTATTCCGATGCCTGAAATTCTCCGGGGGGTCGTATAATTAAATATATTGATTCGGTGTGTTATGTGTATCTGACTTAAAGGGATTGTTATGGAAAAACCGCTTGCATTGATCGTTGAAGATGACCGCGATATCGTTGCTC
>DAOQPR010000062.1:0-10958 GCA_035333265.1 Anaerolineales bacterium | reverse complement strand
GCCGCCCGCCTTGAAAAAGAGGGCCAACCGCCATCCCGTAAGGCCATTTACCGCTTTTTCCGTGACAGCAACCGCGCAGGTATCGACTTGATTTTGCTGGCGTTGTCAGATGTACGCGGCACATCAGGTACTGAACTCTCACAAGCAAGCTGGACAGCCTATCTTGATATTGCACGCATCTTATTGGAAAATTATTGGGAAAAGCCGGAAGAAGTCATTAATCCTCCACGTCTGTTGGATGGAAACGAGTTGATGCAGGAATTAAGCATCAAGCCCGGCCGCATGGTCGGTCAGTTGCTGGAGTTGATCCGTGAGAATCAGGCCGCTGGCAAGATCGAAACGAAGGATCAAGCCCTGGCTTTTGCTCGTGCTGAGTTGCCAAAACTTATGGGTGTCGTATGAATTATGTTTATTTCGATCTTGAATCTCAAAACCTCTTCGAGGATGTCGGCGGGCGGGAACATATCGACAAACTAAAAGTAGCCTGTGCGGTCACATATTCCAGCTTGAAAAATGACTTCACTGTCTACTGGGAAAAAGAAATACCCACCCTGATAGAGGAGTTGAAATCAGCAACCAAAGTCATCGGATTCAACCTCGTTCAATTCGACTATAGAGTCCTTCAGCCTTATGCTCCCCAAACCCGTTTCGCCTCCATCCCGACCCTTGATTTGCTCCTCGACCTGCATAAGAATCTTGGCTTTCGGGTAAGTCTTGATAATGTGGCTTCAGCCACACTGGGTACTTCCAAAACCGCCGATGGAATACAGTCTGTTCAGTGGTTTCGAAACGGGGAATTGGACAAAGTTGCCGAATACTGTAAGACCGATGTGGATGTCACCCGCCGTGTATTTGAATTTGGACGGGACAACGGGTTTGTAATTTACAAGTCGAGATTAGGCAGCAAATTAAAGGTAAGTGTGAAATGGAAATGAAGCTCATAAAGGTAAATGGAATTGACCTGGCCTATCTACGCCATGGACGTGGGCCGGCTTTGACCCTTTTGCACGAATACCCGCTCGATCATGAGATTTGGAGCGAAGTGATACCCTTGTTGGAGGATTCGTTTGAATTGATCGTGCCCGACCTGCGTGGTTTTGGAAGATCTTCAACTGTATCCTCTCCATATGCGATGAATGATTTCGCCTCAGATGTTGCAGGATTGCTCGACCAGCTTGAAGTAGAGAAGACCGCCATTGCCGGACATTCGATGGGTGGATATGTAGCGCTAGCCTTTGCACGCCTTTATACTAGACGGGTTAATGGATTGAGCCTGGTTGCTTCGCAAGCATTGGTTGATTCTCCGGAACGCAGAGAGGGACGGTATAAATCTGCTGCTGAAGTGGAGGAAAATGGGATACGTAATATCGCAGATACCATGACATCCAAATTATCACCGAATAAGGTAATACAACAGACGGCAAGACAGATCATGGAAAGACAATCTCCGAATGCATATGTGGGAGCTTTAAGAGCTATGGCAGAACGGAGTGATGCAACGGATTTACTTGCCGGGTTTAATTTCCCATTTGTGCTTATTCATGGAGATGCAGATGAATTGATACCGATTGACCGTGCTTATGAAATAAAAGCTGTCATCCCGCATGCATATTTTGTGGAGTTAAGCGGGGTGGGACATTTGCCAATGCTGGAAGTCCCTCAACAAACCGCCGAGGCTTTGAAACGATTGATATAAATAGACAAGTCCGCCAAACTCAAAGGGCGGACTTGTCTATTTGTTGGTATCAGGCTTCAGTTAGTAGGGAAGCGCTTGATTCGGTTGTTTAAGTGAATTGGTCGTTGGCAATTTCGATCTGTCCAATGCACCTGTTCGTCTGACCAGTTTTTTTATATGGGCTACGAGCACACCACTGGGTACCGGTTTGACGAGAAAATCATCTGCGCCCGCATCCAATACGCTGGCCACCATGCGGGGATCATTGATGGCAGAGAGGATCAGGATTGGTACATTGCTTACCTGGCGAATTGCTTTGCAAACCTGCCATCCATCTACATCCGGCATCATGAGATCGAGAAGCACGACGTTGGGTGTGTTTTCGCGAGCGAGCTTAATGCCCTCGGCTCCGTCGTTTGTCGCGATCACATCAAACCCAAATGTCTTTAATAGCATGGTCATGAGTTCGGTTATGGCAACATCATCATCGATTACAAGTATTTTAGTCATAGGCTTCCTGCGTATGTATTATCCCTGATTTGTGTAGTATTACACTTTGCAGTGTGTTTACAGCTTATTTTGCCTGTTAAATAAGATTCTCCTGAATGAAATCCGCATATCACATGATATTTGTCAGGTGCAAATTGGAGTGTTTTTGGTACAATATTTCACAATCGAAATATGGATGTAAAAATTTTTATTCGATTTAGGAGGCTGTAATGTCTAAATGGGTTTACCTATATAACGAGGTAAAAGAAGTTGAAAAACTTGCTGGTGGTTCCTGGGATGGTGTAAAAGCCATCGTAGGCGGTAAGGGTGCCGGGTTGATGGATATGACCCGCGCAAATGTCCCTGTCCCGCCGTTCTTTACGGTGACGACGGAAGCATGTAATGCTTATCAAAAAGCAGGGAAATTCCCAAAAGGAATGTGGGATCAAGAATTGAAAGCGCTTAAAGAGATTGAGCGCAAGACCGGAAAAAAGTTCGGTGACCCCACGAATCCGCTCTTGGTCTCATGCCGTTCAGGGGCCAAATTCTCGATGCCCGGTATGATGAACACAATCCTCAATATCGGTCTAACCGATGGGGTGGCAGAGGGCATGATCAAGGCAACGGGAAATCCACGCTTTGTATGGGACTCGTATCGCCGTGTTGTTGAGATGTTCGGAACCGTGGTAATGGATATTGAAGACGAAGCATTCGAACATCCGCTGGCGGAATACAAGGCAAAGAAGGGATATAAACTGGATATTGAAATGAGGGCGGAAGATTGGAAAGAAGTAGTGGGGTTATATAAATATGCGTACAAACGAGCCTGCGGGCGTGAATTTCCTCAAGACCCATACAAACAACTTGAATTAGCGACCGAAGCGGTCTTCAAATCCTGGAATGGCAAACGCGCTGTAGCGTATCGACGTAAGGAAGGCATCTCTGACTCGCTCGGAACCGCCGTGAATATTTGTACGATGGTCTTCGGTAACATGGGAGACGACTCTGCCACCGGTGTGGCATTCACTCGCAACCCATCGACGGGCGAAAAGAAGATGATGGGTGAATACCTGCTTAACGCTCAGGGTGAAGATGTGGTGGCTGGTATCCGCAATGCGGACTCGGTCGAAAATCTTAAAAAATACATGCCCAAGGCGTATAAAGAATTCATGGAGATCACTGCCCGCCTTGAAAAGCATTACACCGATATGCAGGATGTGGAATTCACCATTGAACGTGGAAAATTGTGGATGCTCCAGACCCGTGTCGGAAAACGAACTGCCAAATCTGCCGTGAAAATTGCAGTGGATATGGCAAACGAAGGTCTGATCTCCCGCGACCAGGCTGTTCAACGTGTCACTCCGGATCAGGTGGACGCCTTGCTTCACCCGCAGTTCGATGATGTTGCGATGAGCCAGGCAGAAAAAGAAGGCAAGTTCCTTGCCAAGGGTGTGAATGCTTCCCCTGGTGCTGCAGTGGGTCAGATTTATTTCGATGCTGATAAAGCTGAAGAATATGCCAAGCAGCATGGACAGGATACCATTATGGTGCGCCCGTTCACCAAGCCGGATGATGTCCATGGCATGATCGCGGCCAAGGGTGTGTTAACCAGTGAAGGCGGCGCGACTTCTCATGCGGCAGTGGTGGCCCGTCAATTTGGTATTCCATGCGTGGTGGGTGCCTCTGCCATCAAGATCGATCTTGAGAAGCGTGTCATGACCGTTAGTGGACATACCCTTAATGAAGGGGATTGGGTTTCAGTAGACGGTACAACGGGGAAGGTCTTTGCAGGAAAGATCCCGACCTCTGAGCCTTCACTGGAGGAACAGAAAGAATTAATGACCCTGCTAAAGTGGGCCGACGATGTTTGTGCGCGCAAGGATATTCGTGCAGAGACAGTCAAGGGTTTCCCGACCAGAGGTTTGCAAGTTTGGGCAAATGCAGATTATCCCAAGGATGCCCGTCGTGCCCGCGCCTATGGAGCTGTGGGTATCGGCTTGTGCCGCACCGAGCATATGTTCTTTGAACCGGAACGCCTGCCGATCGTGCAGCGCATGATCCTGGCAGAATCCAGTGAAGCCCGTACTGAAGCGCTCAACCTGCTTTTACCGTACCAGCGTAAGGATTTTGATGGTCTTTTCGAAGCCATGGATGGACATCCGGTGATCATCCGTCTGATTGACCCGCCATTGCATGAGTTCATGCCTGATGAAGAAAAACTCATGGAAGAAGTCATCACAATGCGTGTGAAGGGTGAACATGCCGGCCTGGAGGAAAAAGAAAAACTGCTTGCTGCCGTAAAAGGCATGCATGAATCCAACCCGATGATGGGTTTGCGTGGTGTGCGCTTGAGCATTTCCATGCCTGAAATTGTAGAGATGCAAGTCCGCGCCATTTTCGAAGCCGCTGCCGACTGCACCCTGCGTGGGATCAAGGTCAAACCTGAGATCATGATCCCCTTGACCGGAACCGTGAAGGAATTGGACTGGATCCAGCCACGCCTCGAACGCATTGGTAAGGCTGTGATGCAGGAAAAGAAAATCAAATTTGCCTACAAATTCGGCTCGATGATCGAAATTCCGCGCGCCGCCGTAACAGCCGGGCATATCGCTAATCAGGCGCAGTTCTTCTCATTCGGCACCAACGACCTTACCCAAATGACCTTTGGCTACTCGCGTGATGATGCCGAGCGCAACTTCCTTGTCACATATGTTCAGCAGGGTATTCTTCCCAAAAATCCGTTCCAAACCCTCGACCGCAATGGCGTCGGTAAACTGATGATGAATGCCATTTTGGAAGGACGCGCAACACGCCCCGAACTTGAAGTTGGCATCTGTGGTGAACATGGTGGCGACCCTGAATCCATCGAGTGGTGCCATATGATCGGCAACAACTATGTTTCCTGCTCACCGTTCCGTGTGCCTGTCGCGCGCCTTGCTGCCGCACACGCTGCATTGAAACATCAGCCTGCCAAGAAAGCATCAGTAAAGAAACCAACAACAAAGAAACCGGTTAAGAAGGTTGCCAAGAAAGCCAAGAAGTAGATTTATTCTACAAACCGCAGGAAGACTTGATTTCCCAATAGCCTTCCACGACGAGTAAGCCGATAGACATCCGAAGTTCCCAAAACTTCGGATGTCTTTTTTTCAAGCAATCCTGCGTCGATGAGTTCCCCGATCTCTTTTGAGAAGATATCCAAAAGCCCGCTTCCGAATCTTAATCTGAAATCTGATTCAGCGACCCCAGCCTGTACCAGCCGTAAGTTGTTGATCATGTAATCGGAGATGTCATCATTGCGCGATTGTTTGTGGTGGTTGACAGTGGCAGGCGTGAGGGGAAATGCGTATTTGATTTTCGGTAATTGATAATTGGTAAATCGGTCAATGTAAGTTTTGATCCGAAGCAAGTTTGAGTAACGATAGCCGCCCGCATATCCATGCGCACCCGCGCCGAGACCGAGATAGGGCAGCGAACGCCAATATTGGAGATTATGTTTGCACATAAATTCAGAATTCTGATTCCTGAATTCTGAATTGGATTTCGCCCAATTCGAGATTTCATATTGGATATATCCATTCTCAGCAAGGAAATCCATTGTCCATTCGTACATATCGGCGGCAAGGTCGGGGTCTGGGATGGGAAGCAGGCCGCGCTGTGACCACTTGCCAAAAGGTGTGCCATGTTCAAGAGTGAGCGCATAAGCAGAGATGTGTTCTGGTTCCAAATCGAGGATGCGTTTGACGGTTGCCTGCCAGGAGGTAAGGGTCTGCTCGGGCAGGGCGTAGATAAGGTCAAGATTGAGATTATCGAAACCGGCTTTTCGTGCAGTCGAAACCGCATCGATCACGGTGAAGAAATCGTGCGAGCGTTCGAGCATGCGCAATTCTTCTGTATTGGTGGATTGCACACCAAAGCTGATGCGGTTGATGCCTGCTTTGCGGATGGCATCGAGTTTGTCTGGTGAGATGGTTCCGGGGTTGGCTTCAATGCTCACCTCCGCGTCAGCGGATAAGGTAAAGGCGGAGGATAAGGCTGACATAACGGAGGCAAATTGAGGTCCGGTGAGAAGCGAGGGGGTCCCGCCGCCGAAGAAAATAGTCGGAGTCTTGGTCTCGCTATGCCGCTCTGCAGCTATTTGACCAGCGTAGTCAATCTCTTTCGTGAGTGCATCGACATATGCGGGGATTAATGACTCCTGACCAGCGTAGGTGTTGAAATCGCAGTAGGCGCAGCGATGTTTGCAGAATGGAATATGGAGATAGAGTGAGGTGTTTGTTGTCATATACGCGGTGTCAGGTTTTTGGGCAGGCCGATGAGTAATGCAATGGGGCCAAGCAGGAGAATCCACATGGCGAGGCTGAGACCAAAGCGGTCTGCAAGGATGCCGATGAGCAGAGGGAGTGCTTTTGCCAATGGTGTGGTGACTGCGCCGATGGCCATGAGGCTGGCGCTTTGGCCGGGCAGGCTGGAGTATAACCTTCCTTGAAGGATGGGATACCAACCTGTATTGGAAAGGTTGACTAATATGACCAGGATGATTTTTGGGACAAAGCCGGGAATGAGCATAAAGGCTGTGAAGGCGATGGCGTTAAGAAGAGCGGTGCGACGAAGAAATTGGATGGTATCTTTTTGCTTGTCGACGTAAGGGATGAAAAGAAAATCTGTGATGAGGCCCATGACCAGCCAAAGGGTGACGGCAACACTGGCCTGGGTTTCGGTGGCTTGGGCAACATCTACAAAGTAAAGCGCCAGAAAACTGAAAAGCACATCGAGCATTAGGTCGGAAAATTCGAGCAGAAGCAGCCAGCGCCAGACTTCCTTGCGTTTGAGTGCATTAAAGGCAGCTTTGAAGCCGTTGAAAACTTCGCGGAAGGATGGAAAGGGAGTCTCTTTTTTGTCGGCTGGTAAAAAGCGGAAAGCAAGGAGCAGGCTCAGGGCGGAGAGAGCGGCGAGCAGGGCGTATGTTCCGCGCCAGCCCAGACCGAAGAATACGAATAATCCTAATACCAATGGCCCGGCTACAACGCCGAGTGAGCCAGCGAATGTCCAACGTGCCATGTTCTGCTCGTGGTGGGATTCAGCGGAGTCCATCAGATTCGCCTGGGAGAGACTGACGTATGCGCCGCTGGATGGGAAAAAGAGAATGAAAGAGGAAAGAAGAAATAGGAAGGAATAACTTATGCTTGTCATGAAGAGCGAGACTGTGAAAAGGATTCCGCCTCCAAGGATGAGCAAACGTCTGCGCCAGACATCACCGAGGATACCGATGAATGGCTCGATGAAGGCGGCGATGATTCCTGGCAGACTGAGTAAGAGACCAATTTGGGAATAAGTGAGATACAGATCGTTTCGGATGAACGGCCAGGCGGTTTCACCTACGCCAAAGACGAGCTCGTCGATGAATTCGATGAGGAGGTAGATCATGGGAAGGATTAGGTTGAAAGCCTTATTCTGGCGACGATGGCGGCGGGAATTTCGCTGAATTTTCCACCCCAGCCGAGTGGGTAGGTTTGCGGCACTTCCGCTGGGAAGGCGCGTTCTTGAAAACCATCGAGGACAAAGCCATTTTGGAAGGCGAGGTTGAGATAGTATTGAAGCGGGCGTTCGAAATAAATTTGGGGTTTGGGTTGGTTGCGCAGAGCCAGACCGCGATTGGAGTAGGGAGTCATGTAGCGTGAGACTTTGACCGAGTAAACCGTTTTGATCTCACCATCGTCCATTTCTTCCATGATGTGCATGGAGGAGGAGTTGTTGAAGCAGGGGTGGGTGATGGAGAAAACAAAAGTTCCACCGGGTTTTAGCAATTTTGGAAGAGTGCGGAATAAGGGCTCAATATCCGCCATGTCGAAGAGGGACATGTTGGAGAAAGCAGAGTCGAATTTTGCCTGACCGAGGGAAAGAAGTTGGTCTTCACTGGTGGCGTCGATAATGTGATACTCGATGCGCGACCCGTATGAAGAATTTCTTTTCCTGGCGTATTCGATAAGTTTTTCGGAGAAGTCGAAGGCGGTGACCTGGGCGCCCAGGTCCGCAAGGCGGCGGGAAGTCAGGCCGTTTCCGCAGGCGATATCCAGGATGTGGCTGGCAGGTTTCAGGTCCAGCAGGGAGGCGAGGGCGGGCCAGCAGAGAATGTTGAAGAAGCTGTTTCCATCGTCACCCATGCGTTGATCCCAGACCTCGGCGTTGGCGTTCCATGCGTCTTTTGTAGTTTCATTTAGATTTTCCATGGGCAAGTTTTACCATAAAACAAATTAGGAGGCGTATTGTAAAAATAAGGCTCATTGAGACTTGCCGTGATTAAAACCTTTGGTACACGGATTTCACGGAAAAAAGGGATGAACACGGATTTTTTATAAAAAATCCGTGCAACTCCGTCAACTCCGCGTAATCCATGTACGGCATCACGGCAGCTATCAGAGAACCAAAGTTTACTTAATTATGAGACAAGCGATAAGTAGTAAAATTATCATTATTTATGAATGAGGAACTTAAATGAGCATTTGGTTTACAGAAGAATTGCACCCATACTATCGCAAGGGCATTCGAATCAAACGAATTCTTGCCGATGAACAGACCGACTATCAACATGTGCAAGTGGTCGAAACCGAGTTCTTTGGCAATGCCATGATTCTCGATGGCATCATTCAACTTACCGAACGCGATAATATGGGCTATCACGAAATGATCACGCATATTCCCATGCTTGCGGCCGGAAAGCCCAGGCGGGTGCTTATAGTTGGCGGCGGTGATGGGGGCTCACTTCAACAGGTGCTGAGATATCCTTCGGTGGAAGAAGCTGTCGTCTGTGAGCTGGATCAGCGGGTTGTGGAGCTTTCCCGTGAGCATTTCGCCTCCTTTGGCGACCCGTGGGCTGATCCACGCTCCAAATTACTCGTCCGGGATGCCTTTGGCTACTTAAACGAGAACCCCGGCCAATTCGATGTCATCATCTCCGACACAACCGATCCCATCGGCATGGCAGAACGACTGTTTTCAGATGAGTTCTACAAACTCATGGTGCGCGCATTGACTCCCAATGGGGCCGCGTCCACGCAATGTGAACAGCCCTTCTTTGATACCGAATTGATAAAAACGATTTATCACTCTGCAAAAGAATTGGTGAAGAATCCTGCATATTACTACGCTAATATTCCCACATATCCTGGTGGCGGTATTGGTTTCATGTATGTCTCAAACACTCCCTGGGAGAACGGGTTGAAAATCTCATATCCGCCCGGCCGGAATAATTACATCAACCCTGAAATTCACAAGGCAGCCTTTGCCCTGCCTGAGTTTTTTCGAAAGGAACTTTACGGGTAATTTCCTGGTTGAATTGCTGCTTTTCAGCAGGCACATATGAAGAAGCACTTGTTTAAAGATGCTATTGAAAAAAATAAATTTTCATCCCCCGGCTTGAATGCCTGGGGTTTTTGTTAAACGTTGCAATATTTAATCAATATGGCTGGCGGAAATTTCCATAGGCAACTGTTGAATCACAGCGGGTATAATTTCCATCATACTTATCCTATTTTGGAAGATTGGTGAAGAATGACTGGTGTTTTTATTTCTTACTCGCGAAAAGACTCAGTAACTGCGCGCAAATTAATGACGGAGTTTAAAGCCAATAACCTGGATGTGTGGGTGGACTGGGAGGATATTCCCCCCGCTGTCGGCTGGCTCGACCAGATTTTGCAAGGCATTGAACAGGCTGAAGTTTTTGTTTTTCTTGTAAGCCCTGATTCAATTATTTCTGATGTTTGTAAAGTTGAAGTTAATCATGCCTATAAAAACTCAAAGCGCATCATTCCCGTGGTTGTCCGGGACGCTGACCCTAAAGCCACCATCGATATTATTCGTAATTTGAACTGGATCTTCCTGCGTGAACAGGATGATTTTGCCGCGGGACTTGAAAGGATAAAAGTTGCCATTAACCTCGACCTTCCCTGGCTTCAGGAACATCGTAGGTTGCAAGTGCGTGCATTGGAATGGGATCGCAGAAAGGATCCCAGTCTTTTATTGCGTGGCGGCGATCTGAGAAACGCGCGCAGGATGGTTCTGACTTCAGAAAAAAAGGATCCGATTCCTTCCGAGCTTCAAAAAGTATATATTTTTCACAGTCACAGGTCTGAACGCTTCCGCCTCATCACCTGGATAACCGCGGCGTTGGCAGTGCTTATTATGGTCGTTCTTTCCCTAACCGCCCTTGACCAACGTCAAAAAGCATTAGTGAATGAAAAGCAGGCAGTGGAAAATGCGATCGAGGCGCAAAAACAGGAAAAGCTTGCAAAGGAACAGGAAAAACTGGCCAGGGAAAATGCGCGTGCTGCCTTGGCACAGAAGGCCATTGCCCTGGAAAATGAGATTATTGCAGAAGCCCAGCGCAGCGCTGCCCGCGCACAGATTTTCCAATCCAAGACAGGTGGGTTATTCACAAGCACCCTGCTTGCGGTCGATTCGTGGTTTAGAAAGCCGAATGATGAAGCCGAGGAAGTTCTGCGCACGAATATCAGCTTGTTGCCGGACCCGATCAAACAGATTGATCAAGATAGTGAGATCACTACACTTGAAGTTAGTCCGGATGGCCTTACCTTTGCCTCTGGCAGCGAGGATGGCATGATCTGTTTGAACCGTTTTCAGGATGGTGAAGTTTTGTTTTGTATGAACAGCTCTGGGGCGGTACAGGATGCGGTTTTTAATCCAGCGGGCGATGTGCTTGCAGTCGCAGACATCAATGGTGGAGTGATGATCCTTAATGCTTCGTCTGGAGAAATCCTGAAACAACTCAATTACAACG
>DAOQPR010000061.1:0-11144 GCA_035333265.1 Anaerolineales bacterium | reverse complement strand
CGCATAACGAGACCTTCAAATTTCCCTTCGCTTACGATCACCGTTCTGGTCTCATCACGGATGGTAACGTCAAAACTGCCCACTTCCACGTAGGAAATCCCCTGGGAATTCTGGCTTTCAGCAGCCTGGCGCAGGCTTTCTTCGATCTGTTCCTGGTTGCCTTCCTTCAAGGTTGAATATTGCATGAGTACGATCACGGGCCCCCTTGTTGTCTCAGGCGTGATCATGACCATGTCATATATGAACATGGGGATGGCTATGACCTTATACCCAGGTGGAACATCGAACTGGGCGATCTTATTTTGTAGCTCTGACACGCTGGTGGGTTCACCATTTACGATGTTTGTCATTCGGTCAACGAATAAACGTCCGCTGAAAAAGGCGGCAACGGCCATACAGAAACACAGCAGACCGATCACCATAAAACCGACCATCATCCATTTGGCTTCGCTCATTTTTTTGATCTGTTCCATTTTTTCCTCCTGTTTCTTAAATGTCACCGGAACGGCGTGCGCGATAGATTTCAGCGAGAATATTTTCAGCGTGGGCCAGGTCCAGGGAATCAGAGGCCAGGCCCAGGCGCGATTGGATCGCGGTCAGGATGTGCAGCGCCAGGGCTTTGCTGTTGGCAAGTCCGGCGCGGCGTGAAAGAAATTCCTCGATCACATGTAATTCATGTTCTGTCACCTGCTGCACCGGAAAACTTTCCGGCAGATAGGTTTGTGCGCCGGGCGTCACCACCGTCGAGGGACGCACCGGTTTAAGTTCGCTCAAATTCGTAACCGCGCGGTCATGTACCACGACCGTACCGGCTGCGAGGTCGCCCACACGGCGTGAGTTCGAGTTGATGAACATGGTGACCACACCCACGCCATAGGCGGAAGGCAGGAAGTCGATGACGCGCACAAGATTACGAATGACAACCTCACTTTGGGTGACTGGCGTTCCATCCAGGCGGATGACGCGCAAGCCTATGACGCGTTTGCCGGGCGTCTGGCCATTCCATAGAATTTCGAAGAAGATGTAATATCCCCAAAAGAAGACAAAACTGATCAAGCCTGCAATTGCCAGGAGCCAATTTCCCGCAGCCGACCCGGTCACACTGTCCAACGTCAGGCTGCTCAACAGGATCAACGACCCGAAGAGGATGACCTGAACAAAAACAATCAATGCGGTATCGATCAGTGCCGCCAGAAAGCGCGAGCCAATACCCGCCACATCATAGGCAAAGGTCACATTTTCGGGAGTGTCGATCGAGAGAATGTCATTTGAATCTGTCATGTATAATTACCTGATGGTTCCAAATTCTGGTGGGATATCCTTCCCTGAGAAAGAAGTCATGCCTGATGAATGTTGATGAATTTTACCAGTCTCGCAAGCAGGAATGGGAACTCCTTAGCGGTTTGCTTGAACGCGCTCAAAGGGACGTTCAACGCCTCAGCACCGCCGACGTGGAACGGCTCGCCAGCCTGTACCGGGCAGCCAGCTCTGATCTGGCACTTGCCAAACGGGATTTTCCGCGTCATCGCATCACTGCTTATCTAAATCAACTTGTGGCGCGTACACATGCCATCATGTATCAAGGTGAGCCGCTTGCCCTGCGTACCCTGATCCATTTTGCGACGACCGGCTTTCCACAACTCTTTCGTGAAACGTTCATTTACACCTTCGTCGCGTTCCTTTTGGTGATGGTCCCTGCGCTTACTGCCGGGCTGGTTACGGCAAGTTCACCCAGCTCTGCCACCTGGCTTTTACCCGCAGACGTGCAGGAGTTGATCCCCATTGTGGAAAATAAAAACCTGTGGATCGACATCTCGATCGAGGAACGCCCCTATGCATCCTCTTTCATCATGACCAACAATATTCAGGTTGCCTTTTTAGCTTTTGGCAGCGGTGTGACGGGTGGTCTGTTCACCCTTTGGATCCTGGTACAGAACGGATTGATCGTGGGCGGTTTGCTTGGCCTGACCAGTTACCATGGCATCGGATTTGAACTCGCCACCTTCATGATCGGACACGGGGTGATCGAATTAAGCGTCATTTTCATGGCAGGCGGCTCCGGTCTGATGATTGGCTGGGCGCTCATTCACCCAGGCTTGATGCGCCGCCGCGACGCGCTTGCGCTGGCTGCCCGCAAGGCGGTGCAATTGCTCAGCGGCGCTGTCCCGTGGCTCGTTCTTGCCGGGACAATTGAGGGCTTTATTTCTCCGGCTGAAAATATTCCCTGGTTCGTCAAATGGGGCGTTGGCATTTTTTCCGGTATCTTGATGTATTTGTATTTGTTCCTGGCAGGAAGAAATCCTTCAAAGAGTTGGATGTTCGAATAAAGAACAGCCTCGCCCGATACAAGTTTGATGGGCGAGGCTGTTTTATTTTAATTTTTATTTGGAGCTATAACATTGTGCGACCCTTCAACTCCAAATACCGGTTGATGACCGCCAGCGAAAGTTGATTGGCTGGCACATCCAACGTCAACACGCCGCGTTTGCGGAGAGTATCCAGCACCAATTTGCGTTCATCAAGCAGGTGGGCTGCCCCCGCCCGCTGATATGCTGAAAGCGCATTTTCTGGGATCTGTTCCGCGGCGGCATGCACATCCGGGTCGCTGATGGTGACTACCAATGGCAGGCTGGTGCGCGCCAGCAAAGAGACCTGTGCCACGAGCGAATCCAAACTTGCCCCGCTGCTCAGGTCGGTGAAAATGACAACCAATGCACGGCGGCGCTGCTTTACGGCTAGATAAGTCAACGCCTTGCGGTAATCCGGTTCCACTTGCTGGGCTTCCACTGCATATAAAACTTCCAACATGCGGTAAAACTGGCCGCGTCCCTGTTTTGGCGCGAGATAATGGCTGACGTCGTCTGCAAAACTCATGACGCCCACCCGGTCACCCTTTCCGGCGGCGACATACCCCAGGAACAAAACAGCATTCACGGCATAATCCAGCTTGGCAATGTTCGCCACGGGTGCCTGCATCATACGGCCTGTATCCAAGACGGCGATCACGGTCTGGCTGCGTTCGGTTTGATATTGCACGGTCACCGGGCGATGACGCCGCGCAGTGGCCTTCCAGTTGATGCGGCGGTACTCATCATCCGGCAGGTATTCGCGCAGGCGTTCGAACTCGGTGCCTTCGCCGAACATGCGTGTATGGCGCAATCCCAATTCCTGCAAACGATTCTTGCGCAGCATCAGATCATACTTGCGCACATCCAACAGATTCGGATAGACCTTCACCGTCTCTGCCATTTTTAACATACCCTGACGTTCCACCAAATTCAGCGGCCCGCGCCAGCGCAGGGTGATGTTGCCAAAGGAATAATCGCCACGCCGCAAAGGCTGCAAGTGATAAACCTGACTCCACATCCCCAACGGCTGAATATTGCCCTGCATCACCCGCATCTCGATCTCGAAGGCTTCCGGCGCTTCATCACGGACCTGAAAACGGGTGCCGCGTCGCGAGCGATTCCTCACTCGCAGCGTAACCGGATTCTGCACGCCCAGCGATAATTTATTTTCGTGAATACGCTCCACGTCGAAACGGCTAATATCGCCTGCCATGCGCCAGTCAAAAAGGAAGAGCAGAAGAGTCAAAACAACATAGACCCAGCCCACCCATTCAAACCCGCGCACAAAGGCGCCCAGCGCGATCAACGGGGCGGCAAAAAGAAGGACGAACAATCCACGAATGGTTGGGAGCATCCCTTACCTTGGGACCTCGACCGAGGCGAGAATGCGGCTGATGACCGCGTCGGCATCCAGACCTTCGATCTCGGCTTCCGGTTTGAGCAGAATGCGATGGCGGAAGACTGCCGGGGTGACGTATTTGACATCATCAGGGGTGACAAAATCACGTCCCTGCATGGCGGCAAAGGTTTTTGCCGAAGCCAAAACGTGGGTGGCGGCCCGGGCACTGGCACCCAGCAACAGGTCCGGGCTGCGGCGGCTGGCGGCGTTGATGTTGGCGATGTAGGTCAGAATCCCATCCTCCACTGTTACGCTTTGGATTAGTTTTCGAATCGCCACAACCTGCTCTGCGTTGATGACCTTTTGAATGCCGGAGTTTTCCAGTTTGTGCGCATCGAAGCCCTGATGGGTGCGGCGCAGGATCTCCACCTCCACGGCGGGTGGAGAATAGGGCACGAGTACCTTGAACATGAAGCGGTCCAATTGTGCTTCGGGCAATGGATAAGTGCCCTCATACTCGATGGGATTTTGCGTGGCGATCACCATGAAGGGCGCGTCCAATATGTGACGCTCGCCTTCGAGGTTGACCTGTTTCTCCTCCATCGCTTCGAGCAGGGCTGATTGGGTTTTTGCCGGTGCGCGGTTGATCTCATCGGCAAGCATTAATTGTGTAAAGATGGGGCCCTTCTTCAGGTAAAAGCGCGAAGAGTTCATATCGAACACGCTTGTGCCCAAAATATCGGAGGGCATCAGGTCGGGCGTAAATTGCACACGGGTAAAGTTGGCCTGCACCATGTAGGATAGGGTTTTTGCCATGAGGGTTTTGGCGGTGCCGGGCACTCCTTCGAGCAGGACATGCCCATTGCTGAACAATGCCACGACCAGCAGTTCGAACGGATCTTCCAGCCCAACCAATACCTTTTGTGATTCGGCTTTGATGGCGTCGAACATTCGTTTTAATTCTGTAATTTGCATATCCATTCTCCAGTGCTTTCGTTTATTCCATCATCCATTTTGAGGCTTCGGCAGCATACTTCAACAGGTCGGCTTCGCTGATATTGGCCTGTGAAAGATGTTTCAATAATTTCAATAACTCTGTTCTGTCTATGGAAGCGTTGTAACCAGCCAGCGATTCTACATAGTCTTCGTCCCGCATCGAAGGGTCGAGGCGGTAGCGCCCGCCAAGGTGACGTTTGAGGCGGCGATGATACTGCCTGGCCACTTCACTGCGATGCCCCGCCTTGCGATTCAAATTGGCAATGGCTGTCACATGTTCCATGGGGCCGCGGCGTTTAATCTCATGTTTGAGCGGCACGGGTCTTCCAAAGGCGCGGCCCTGCAGCACAAGCACCACGAATACGGCGAAGACCGTGAATAGAATGGCACGTCCGCCAGATGTATTTTGCAGCCACTCTGCCGGCCCCACCACACCATCTGACTGGAAGCCGTGATGCCATTCATCGAACCAGAGTGCGCCGGGTTGGGCATGGGCAAAAAGGTTGAGTACTGCTGTGGCAACATTGCTGTCCTTCAAGGCCTTGTTGGTGAACATACCCGGCGCCGTTGTCAATATGACACGCCCTTCACCCTGGCGAAATGTGACCGCGATCGGCGCATCTCCCGCTGAAAGGAGCGGCAGATAATTGGAACGGTTGCTGCCCAGACCAAAATCCATATCGAATGCGGCGGGTGAAGTGACTATCGGCGAAGTAAGCAAGGGCACCGCCGGGCTGACCTCGGCGGCATGGGTATTGAGAAAGACGATCTGGAAATCAAAATGCTGCATGGCCTCATTGGCATACGACTTTTGTCCAGCGATGATCAATGTCCCGCCGCGCTCGATCCAATGGTCAAGCAGTTTCCAATCGTTGGCATTGATGGAAAGGAACGGCTCGATCACCAGGATCACATCCACCGCTTCATCTGGAGCAAATGCCACCACCGGTGTCGAAGAGACCGCATAGCCAAGATCTTGTAGCCAAAGTTTAAGCGCCAGCGTGCCATCTGGCGCAGAGGATGTATTGAGATAGGGCACCTGGGCATTTTTCGAATCCTGTAACACGGCGGCCGAAGTTACCACCACCAGCATCAGCAAAATGCCAATGCCCAGCCAGGTATCGCGCGAAAGCTTCATCCCTTCTTCTCCTTCAGCTCTTCCACGCGGCCGCTGTAATGTTTAAAGGTTTCTTCATCGAGCGAGTGATACCCATACCAGACGTTATCGAACACTTCGATAACCTCCTCCAGAGGCTTGGAAAGTTCCGGCGAATTGGCCACACTGCGCAAATATTCACGGTTGGTCTTCGAACGGTCATAACGCATCACACCGCGTTCATCCAAAATGAGCAGGGTGGAAAGATACAAATACCGCACCGCGGCGCGAAAGTCTCCGCCCTTTGAGAGCTGCTGTGCCCTGGCAAAGGCCGCCTCTGAAGTGAGCGGCTCATCCTCTTCCGCTTGCTTCAATTTGGCTTCGCGTGCAAAATCCACGAACAGGGTTCTAAAGACAAAAAAGAACATCACAACCAAAAGAACGGTCAGAATGACCAGCATTACATCTGAATCGACAACATTAAAGGTTACACCCAGCAGATCATTTAACCAACGTTGAAACTCGGTCAGGATGCGGTTGAACCATTCCATGATCGGATTCGGGGCAGATTCCTCCTGATATTGGAATTCAGACCGTGAAAGGATCTCATTCAATAAAGCGAGGTCAGAAGCCTGAAAGACGCCATCCGGCACATTGTGCCGCGAGGAAAGTATGCTGAACAGATAGCCATCCAACAGATTCAGGTCAGGCGGGGATGCCCGCAATTGCGCAACCAAAAACTGATGATTAACCGGCATGGTTCCGCGACTCGTGCGGACTTCGCTGACCGCCTCCCACGTGGACGCAAGCTGGTCCAGTTTCTGATGTTGTTCCTCCACTGTGGCATTTTGAAGCGCCCGAATCGTATTCCGCGATTCCTGCACCAGCGCCCAATACTCATCCTCTGTAACGGCGGAAGGTGCAGTCGCTGCGAGTGCGACCCCGGCAAGGAGGGCTGTGACCGTCATTACCAGCAAGGAGCGGAGGAGCAATCTCATTCCACTCACAAACCGGAAGCTCCCAGCCCGATTATTGCAAGGATGAAGAAGATAAAGACAAAATACAGCCCAAAGAGCATCATTGCCATCAACGAAAGAAGCGCAAACCGCCCGAGATCCATGCCCGTGAAAAATGGCATGGTGGTACCGCGGATTTCCGGCATGATCTGCGCCTCCGCTGCCTCATCCGCGGCTGGTGCGAGCTGCAAAGCCAGATCGAGCCCTTCATTGCGGGCGCGCAGATCGAAATACACCACGACGAACATGGTGAGCTGCAAGGGCATGTAAAGAAGGTTTAACATAATGTTGGTCAACCCGGAGATCAGGTTGGATATTGACATTTGCATTTCAACACTGACTTCACTCACTGCTGAGAGCGCACCCTGGAGCAGAGCACTCATCAAATAGATCGGCCCGGTTACGATCAACTGTCCCAACAAGGCCAGCACCACGGTGAAACCGATCAGCCACCAGAAACGTGTACGGCCCAGGTCCCAGCTGCGGCGAATGGCGGAAACCGCTCCTTGATTTTCCAGCGCGATCACTGGAGCCAGCAGCGGGTAGACGATCAACATCAGAAACATAAAGATGCCAGGCCCTGTAAACCAGCCCACAATGGGAATGAGCGCCCAGATCAATACAACGAACAATAGAATGATTCCCATGATCAGCGCCCCAACCAGGTTCATGCCCGAGGCGGCGATCGAACGATAGGACTCGAGGATGTCAACCGGTTTGCCCGTCAGCCCGTTTGATACGGCACGGGTCAGGGCGGCGGCGGCGAAACCGCTCACAAGAATAAGATAGGCAATACCAGCGATCATTGCCACTACGACCGCCATGACGGCAAAGCCCATCACTGTGGAGCGGCTGTTTATCCCGCCTGAAGAAACCAGGTTGGAAGTAAGGAAGGTGGTGACCAGGATCTGGATCACCATGATCGGGATGAATGGAATCGCATAAATGCCGATCAACTTAAGAAAGTACTGACGGTAGAGGCGAAAGGCTTTATCGAGGATCTCGCCAAGGCTCATTGGACGAAAGGCGGTTGTAGTATCGTTCATGGTGTCCTCCCAAAAGGGATATAGGGTAAAGGTATTATACCCAGCGTGGTCACAAATTGTGCCGGGTATTCCATATGCGACAGCGAATGTTGCGTATGGTATTTATTTCACATCGTTTGTTTTTCGGCTGTTGAATTCCATTTCCATAAGGATGCGCAGGATGTGGGTGAGCGCTTTGAGAGGGAAGTACACAAAGGCGGCATTAATAGCTGCATACGCTATCACAGTAACCAAATTCCCGAGAACCGCCATCCATTCCTCCATAGTGGATGATGTTGATATGACCCCCTTGTAAAATGCCTCAAATGCATAAGAGGACAGCAAGGCCGCTACCAGATATATTACTGCTGCTACTTTTGCCACTTTATTGATATTGTCAATCAGATCAATCACTTCCAAGGTATCGTAAAGCTTTGGTTGTTCCTTACTGTCCAGGATGTTGACTTCCCAAGCCTCCAGCTCTTCATTTGTTTCTTTTTCAAGGATGGGGGGATTCTGCTCTGGCAGGGTTCCAAGACGCTCTTTCAGGATTTCCTCAAGAACTTCAAATGTCAGGTCTGACCATTCAACATGGTCATTAGTCTTCCAAATTTCGATTAATTCCTCTGTATTTCTGATATTTAAGTTTGAATGAATTTGACCGTGGAGTTTAGTGTTCATATGACTCCCCATTCTTGTTTTCTTTTTGACGATAATTCATATCGGTTTCGATGACCATGTAGAGTCCCAGAGAAATACCTCTTAAGATTACGAAATAAATGAACCCATTTATAAGATTTTTTATAACAATGGAACCTTTATCCAGCAAATAATATAAGGTATCTGATCGGCCAAAATTCAAGGCGGAGGACGATAAATTTCGATAGTACATTTCGGTAAATACGGTTATTAAAGACAAGGATATGTAACAAATAAGTGCCGCCCATGCCAATGCATTTGCCCAACCAGCAATACTCATTAATCTATTTTGATCTTTGGTGAAAAGTTCTTTGGCTTCGCTCATAAAATCCTCCTTATACATGGAAGTATTGTAATACAGATGGAGACACAGTGCAATTCATTATGAATGTTGATTCAACCGTATCGCCGCCAATTCATTCCACACCAGGATCGCTAGAAGAAAAACATAAAACGCTGCGCCTTTGATGAAGAAGGCGGGACCTGCCAGCGCGAGAGTTGCCCATGTATACCAGGCGAAGTTCCTCCAGCGTTCGTCGGCGCGGAAGGCGAAGCCGAGGACGATCATGGCGGGGAAGAGGGTGAGGCCTAGCAGGACGAACGAGAGGTCGTGCAGACGTCCATGCCAGGTGGCGGGGGTGTCGCGGATGGTGGGGTCGGTGGTGAAGGCCAGGCAGGCGAGAAATAGACCGGCAAGCGCCATCAGCGTGGAGCCGGTTCGAGAGGCTGAGCCAGGTTTCAGGTTGAGAAAGAGGCGGTAGGCGAAGAGTGTCATGAGCAGCCCACTGGTGATGAAGGTTGCGGTCATGATCCAGCCGTAGCGACCGAGCGCCAGCCCGCTGGGCCAGTCGAAGGTTGGGTCGTTGATGGGGTGCCAGCCGAGGTCCAGGAGAAAATCATACTTGATGATGGTGAGGGTGGTGAGGACGATGGCGAAAAGAGCGGGACCCAGCAGAATGAGTTTTTTCATCATAATAAAAAAACAGCCCCGCATGAGCGAGGCTGAGATGTATTAGCGAGTCCAGCCGCCGGGCAGGCGCATCACACCGATGTAGATCAGCAGCAGCGCGCCGAGGATGCAAAAGAGCGTGTTGCGGAAGCGGGTTTTATCGGCGGCGTTCTTCCAGCGTGCGGGCAGGTGGCCGAGGACGGCGGCGATGATCATGGTGGTGGCATGTTCGATGCGGTACATGGGGAAACCGCCGCCGGTGACGCCCATCCAAATGATGAGGATGAGGCCGAGGGTGGCTTGCAGGTCGAGTGAACCGCTGAAGCCAGCGGCCAGACCGCGGTCCATGCCTTTGAAGGCGCCGCCGCGCAGCCAGCCCAGGGCAAATTTCACCACGGCAATGACTGCGATCAGCAGAACGACCCAGCGAAAGTGTGAATGTATAACCAGCAGAATATTCATGGTATCTCCAAATTATAAGGTTGTGTTTATAAAATATAAGGCAGGATCGCCTTTTTATCTCTGGGAAAATCCTTGAACTTTTCGTGATACCACCTGAGGGTACGGATGCTGCGCGCCGATAGGTAGGAAATAACGAAGAGCAGGATCAGCCATGCGCCAAGATGACGCGAGAGCAATGCGATGCCCAGCCAGGTGACGATCTCGAACAGGTAATGCGGGCAGACCACGTACTCGAACCATCCGCCTTTTGGGATGAAGTATTCGAGCGAGTTCTTACGCAGGTCGGCCAGTAGTTTGTGATGGTAAAAGTTGCCCGCAATGCCGACGATGAATAAAACGATACCCAGCCCAAACCAAACATCAAAAGCTGGAATGGGATTTTGATTCAGCCAGCCGATGAGATAGGATGCAAACGAATAGAAGCCGGCAATCAGCAGGGTGGTGAGTGTGCCTGCATTGCCGGAATATTTATGCAGGAACAGCGACTCGAGCACGCGTTTGGTGAAGTGAAGGAAAACCGAGCCGAATACGATCCATTGGATCAGGCTGGCGTTCGCCAGATAACCGCGCGCCGAAACGAACAGGGCGATGATGGGCGTGAAATATAAAATGAACATGCTCAGGCGGGTGGGAATTCCGCCCACGCTGCGGAACTTGCTGTAATACATCATCGATTGGCCGAAATACTCGGCGGGTGCAACGCCAACTCCCATGATGGCGAGGAAGGTATATAAGATGATGTTGGGGGTTGTCCATTCAGGAAGGATCATATGAGAGGTTACACTCCGTAGGGTGGTTGCAATTGGATTTTATCCGCTAATCTTCGCCAATCTGCGCGAATTTTCAAAGCTCGGCGAATTATACAGCAGTGAGGTTCATCCTTTATAATCGCCGTGTAGGCTTAGAGAGTGTTTCTTAGCTCTTTTTTAGGACATGGATGACACGGACTACACAGAGTTTCACGGAAAAACCTTTTAAAAATCCGTGTTCATCAGTGTGATCCGTCAAATCAGTGTACTTAAGAAACAGTCTCTTAGATGCTGTTCTCGCTATCCTTTGCCCGCGCGGGGATGAACCCCCGTTAAAGTTCATTAGACTTATCTAAGTAGGTGATCGAATTAAATCATAAAAGAAACATTGTCATTGCCTGCGCACGGTACAGGCAATGACGGAATTCTAATTATTTTCGACCGACTACTTATAGAATTCCGGAG
>DAOQPR010000060.1:0-11161 GCA_035333265.1 Anaerolineales bacterium | reverse complement strand
CCTCCCCGCTGATTTTCTCCTCCTGATATACTTGCGCGCACCATGATCCTACCCATTCAAGGAATCCTTGTGCGCGGACATCAAGTAGCTTCACGCCCATCAAAAGACTATCCATACAGTACGCTCGAAAAGCAAAAACCCATCTTTAAGCGCCTCGGCTTGGACCTGTATGAATATTTCAATGGCACACTAAATATCTCCATCGCCCCGCTCAGGTTTGAAATGACCGCGCCAGAAATCACCTTTGAGCTTGTCGAATGGACTGACCTCCACCCGCCGGAAACCTTCTCTTTTTCGCGTTGCAATGTCATTTTCAAAGAAAACACATACCCTGGCTGGGTGTATTATCCGCACCCAGAAACAAAGAAAAACCACTTTCAGAACCCATCCCTGGTGGAAGTGATCGCTTCCGAAATCCCTGGCATCCAATATGGAGACTCTCTTCTTATAGAGGTCGATTCAGATAAAATCAGCCTGAAACAGGAATAAAGATCGGGAACCTGCAAACAAGCAAAGGCTGAGCATTAAGCGGATGGCATATCACCCATAAGTTCTACTCCCGAAGATTTTTAGAACGTGTCGTGTAAAATGTAGGCTATCTATGCGTATTGGTTTTATTTCAGACATTCATGGCAACTTTACAGCGCTTGAAGCGGTTCTTGCAGACATCAAAGATCAAAAGATCGATCAATTGGTTTGTCTTGGGGACACCGTTAGTCTTGGCCCTCAACCCGTTGAGGTATTAAACACGTTACGTGAATGGAAGACCATTAATCTGATGGGGAATCATGACCTTGCCATCCTTGACCCAGAACATGCCGCGGATTATGAGATTACCGAACATCTGATTCCTGATCTGTATTGGGGGCGGGAAAAACTCTCGCCAGAAGATTTTGATTTTCTGCGTTCATATACACTTACTCACAACATTCACTTGTCCAATGACATCGATATCCTGGCCTTTCATGGCTCTCCGCTTTCCACAACACACCTGATTCAAGCAACCACCGAGCCGGAAAAATTAAATACATATTTTGCAGATCGCCTGGAGACTGTATTCATCGGCGGACATTCACACATTCAAATGCACCGTCGATACGGGAAAAAATTAATTCTCAATTCAGGCAGTGTCGGTAATGCTTTTGTTTATGCATACACACCGGGTAACCCTCCCAAATTATTGCCCTGGGCGGAGTATGCAATTCTCGAACAATCCGGAAATTTTTTAAATGTAGATATGCGCCGGGTTTATTTCGATACAGATGCCGTTGTCAGACGTGCAAAAGAAAGCGACCTCCCCGGTGCAGAATGGTGGATAAAACAGTATCAGGAAATAAAATAAAGGATGCAATTTGAGCAATGCGGCGCGATGCCGCATTGTTGATTCCAAACAGAAGGCAGAGAAAATAATTTCATGAGCATTATATTGTTCAAGAACGCCACATTAATCGACGGTACGGGAGCAAAACCGGTTGAGCACAGCGCAATTGCCATCGAAGATGACAAGATCATCTTTACCGGCTCAATGGAAAACTGGCATGTTCCTGAGGGAAAATCCGTCCAGGAATTTGATATGACTGGTCGAACCATCCTGCCAGGTCTGATCGATTGTCATGTGCATATTGCCGCTGAATGCCTGCCAGACAGCACCATGAATGGTCCGTGGGGCTGGACAACGCTTATCATGCTGAAACATGCTCAAAACACGTTGTCAGCAGGAATTACCACCATCCGGGATGTCGGTGGACGACATCATCTTGAATTTTCATTACGCAAGGCTGTGGAAGCAGGGCTTTTCGTCGCACCCCGGATGTCACTAGCCGGAAAACTCCTTTCCATCACGTGTGCCGGAAGTGAATGGTACGATGGCATGTACCGTGAAGCGGATGGTGTTGAGGAAGTTCGGAAGGCTGCTCGTGAACAATTAAAAGCTGGCGCAGACCTGATCAAAGTCCTTGCAACGGGTGCCGTCCTGTCGCCAGGTGAGAAACCCGGAGCAGCTACGTTTGAATTGGAGGAAATCCGTGCGGCTGTTGTAGAAGCGCAAAAGGTTGGCAAGATCGTAGCGGCTCATGCGCATGGCATCGAAGGAATTCGCAACGCAGTGGAAGCAGGCGCTAAAACCATTGAACATGGAACCTATCTAAGTCAGGATCCACTCGTTATGGAACGTATGGCAAAAGAAAATATCTTTCTGGTGCCCACTCTCAAAGCTGGTTATGATGTTATCTATGGCGACCGTCCCGGCATTCCTCAGTGGATCATGGAAAAAAGCAAGGAAACACAGGAAGACGCCATGCGCTCGATCCGTAAGGCGTATGAAATGGGGGTTCCCATTGCCATGGGAACAGATGCCGCCACACCTTATAACTTTCACGGTGAGAATGCCATGGAACTCTATTACATGTCGCAGGCTGGCATTTCAACCATGGATTGCATCGTTGCATCGACTAAAAATGCGGCAAAGGCTTTGGGTTGGGATTCCAGAATCGGCACATTGGAGGCGGGGAAACTGGCAGACCTTCTCATTGTAAAGAAAAATCCGTTGGACGATCTACGTTCCCTCGCGGATCGGACGAATATCGAATACGTCATGCAAAACGGAAAGTTCGTTGCACGACAATATTCAGATGCTTCGGGAATTCCGGAAGAACTTATGGCAGGCGCATGGATTTGCTGCGGATTTTAAGCCGCAGCAAACAAATCGATTGGAATATTTTTTGGAGAAGCACATGAGTCAACTTTACCGGTATTTCACATTAGGTATTCTATTCATGCTCGCCTGTTCAGGGATTACCCCACAAGCCGAAGAGACAGGCTATCGATACGACAGCCTGCCAAATGCCAGTGATAACACAGCTGAATTTCGCGCCCTCTCCAAATGGGGCAAGACAAATATTACTTATTATTTCATCAATGGGACACAAAAAATTGCGGGCGATGAAGAACGCATAATTGTCCAGCAAGCGTTTGGGCTCTGGGCGGCAGAAACGTCGCTCACATTTACTGAAGTCTCCTCAGCGAATGAAGCCGACATTGTTATCGGCTGGGCTGAAGGAGAACATGGCGATGGCGATCCTTTTGACGGCTCAGGCAACGTACTTGCCCACGCCTCGTATCCAAATCCATACGAAGACCGTCAGGTGTTCTTACATTTCGATGATGCAGAACGCTGGGTCAACAGCGACTCGCAGAATGTAGACTTGCTCACCGTTGCTGCGCATGAGATCGGCCATACCCTGGGATTAGGTCACAGCAGTGACCCACGTGCATTGATGTATCCATCCTATAGTGAACCGCACCGTTTTCTCGGGAGCGATGACATTGCCGGAGTCCAATCGCTCTACGGCGTTGCAAGCGAGGCGCCGCCCGCACCGGAACAACCCAAACCAAACGAGAATCCGCCCCAAAGTCCAAATGCAGATGCGGATCGTGACGGCCTCTCTGACTCGGATGAGACTCTCATCACAGGCACTGATCCTAAAAACTCTGATTCTGACGGGGATGGCCTGGGCGATGGTGTAGAGGTGGTCAACCGCATGAATCCGCTGGACGCCGATATGGATAACGACGGCGCAACAGATGGTGCGGAAATTTCTGCAGGTACGAACCCATTCCTGCCTGATCAAGCCAATGGTGTTTCTCCTGAACTGGCCCGCGAAGTAGGTGATTTTCTCACTCAAGCCATCAAATTGCAGATCGAAGCCTATCGCAAAGGCGATGCTTCGATAGCCGCCTCCATCATGGCTGGCGATGTATTGGAAAACCTCAACAACGAAATCGCTTCACTAAATCAGCAAGGATTGGTCGAAATTGCAGGAATCGACTACTACAAAAGCTACATTGCTGATATTCGCATCATTAATGACACCAATATTGAAGTCAATACTTGTGAAGTCTGGTCAACCCAATTTTATAAACGTTCAGATAGTTCTCTCGTACAAAGTAACGGTCCAAGCCTCCTGCCTCAAACCATTGTCATCCAAAAGATTGGAAATAACTGGTTTATAACAACCGTTCAATTCTTTGAAGCGCCCGCCTTTTGTAAATAACACAAGTTCAACACCCGCAAACAAACATATATATTTTTGTTTGCGGAACCTATTTAAAACGCCATCCCCTCTTTTCTGGAGTAAAATTACCGAATGCGCTCCACCATTTAACTTCGCAGGAGGAAGAGCTGTATGTTCGTCACAAAAAATCTGTACCAGAACGATGATCAATGGAAGGACGTCCCGCTCGGAAACGCAGGCGACACAACCATTGGAAAGTGGGGATGCCTCCTCACTTCTGTAACCATGATGCTTAATGGTATCGGCTATAGCGAGACCCCCGTAACCGTCAACGATAAGATGAAAAAAGCTGGCGGTTTTCAGGGGGCGCTTTTTATCCCCAGCGTGCTGCCCTATGTGTGGCCGAATTGTGCCTATCGTGACATGCAGCCATGTGAAACCACCCCGGCCCCAATTCAACAGATCGACAATGCAGTTGCCGAAGGAAAACCTGTCATCCTTCAAGTGGATTGGAATAAACAGCAAGGCATTCAAACCCACTTTGTACTTGTAAAAGAGAAGAAGGGCGACGATTACGTTCTATACGACCCATATAAGTACGGTGGTGATGGCCCAGATAAGGAAGTTCTGCTCACCACACGTTATAAGTACAATGGCGCGAAACTTGCCACCGAAATCAGTGCCGTTTTATGGTTTAACAACTACGGCATTAATACCCCTGAGCCTCCTCAAAAAACCAAACTTCCTCTCCCTGCCGAAAAATACGTTGTCTACGCAGCAGAAGACGATCTTGCCCTCCGGGCCGATGGATCCGTCACCGGTTACCTGTGGAAACGCATGCTGATGAATACCGAACTCATCAGCCTCGAAGACAAAGCGAAAGCAAAGGCCAAGATCGGTGTACAGGGACAATGGCTCCAGGTGCAGGATCCACAGGGTGACCAGGGATTCGTTGCCGCCTGGTATGTTTCAGAAAAGAAAGGCTCCGCCTCCACTTCCACAACGACAACTGTCACTACCCCCACACTTGACTCGACCCCGACGCCCGGTGGAAGTGGAACAGGTGTGCCCGTCCCGGCAGGCGCATTGGCACTGATCCCAACCGCCCAGATCTCATTACGAAGCAAGCCTGTCATCTCACCTGACAATATTATCCGCTATGTTCAACCTACTGAACAATTGATCAGCCTCGAACCGGCGAATGTTGCCATTCCCAAGGTCGGTGTACAAAATCAATGGATCAAGGTTCGGGATGCCAGCAAAAAAGAGGGTTATGTTGCAGCATGGTATGTAAAGTATGAAGGCGGCTCTACAGCCCAAACGACAACAAGCACAACCTCAGGTGGGACAATCAAAGTTCGGACCACGGTCGAATCAGTTTCGTTGCGCAACCAACCCGTTGTCAGCGATGCGACGTTGATCAAGCGCGTGCCCATCAATTACGAGTTCACCATTACTGAACCAGGCGGTGAATCAAAAATCGGTGCGAATAATCAGTGGATCAAGGTCAAAGATGCCACAAATGAAGGCTATATTGCAGCCTGGTTTGTGACCCGCTAGGCACAGAGGAAAATCATCATGGATACCCCTGAATTAAACAAAACCCCCATTCTCGAAGTTGCCTGGCGAAAATTTGCCCAGTATGATGATGCATCAGTAAAACGGACAGCCACCTTCACCGACTTGCGAAGGTGGATATTGATCTTTGGAGTAATAGCAACATTATTATCCATATTGGTTACCGTATATCCTGGTAATTTTCCAAAAATAGGTTCAACTATTTTAAAAGTTCTCTTAGTCTTGGCTCCTATTGTTACTTCTCTTCTTGCAGCAATCGGAAATCAATTTTTCTCTACTGGAGATTGGCTGGTAGCAAGAGCTGGCGCTGAAGAAATGCTCAAGGATATTTATATTTATCGCACAATCTTGAAAACTAACCCCAAGCGGCGCCAATGGTTGGAAAATCGTCTTGAGAATATCCAGCGCTCTGTATTTCGCGGCATGAATGGAGAGTTAGCAATGGAGGTGTTTAAAGGCTCTCTTCCACCTTCCCCTCGCTTCAGCCCAGAAAAACCAGATTGCGACAACGGGTTTAGCGATTTAAGTGGTGACGAATATTTTAAATATCGTCTGGAAAACGAGTTGCGCTGGCACGAGAAAAAGGTTATTGTCAAAAGGAAAGAGAGATTTCAACTGCAAGTTTGGATTTACATCCTGGGCGGAATTGGGGCTGCAATTGCGGGTGTGGCAGCCTTTAGCGATTCAAATATTTCAGTTTGGGTGGCTTTAACGGCCTCATTAACAAGCGCTCTATCCGTTTGGCAACAACTGAAAAATCTCGAACAAGTGGTTCGGAATTACAGCAAGGTGATCCTGGAATTGGGCATCATTGCCGACCATTGGAAAAACCTTGAAGCCGAAGAACGTACCCAAACCGAAGTTAATCGGATGGTGCGTTCTACAGAAGATATTCTTTGGAGCCGGAATGTGGAATATATCAAAGCCATGCAAGAGGCTCTCAAGGAATCCAACCTGGACGAGGAAGCCAGCCTCATTAATCGTGTTATTCAAGAACAGAAGGAAGCCGACAGCCGCTTCCGTAAGAATATCGAAGACACGGTCGTGGATGAAACCACCGACGCACTGGAATCCGCCACCGATAAAATGACGGAAACCTTCAAGGAAGCTTTTGGTTCACTTGCAGAGGAGGCCTCATCTGATATCGTACAGGCAGAATTGGAAGCGATGAAGGAGGCGATCCAAAATCTGAGCCTTCAGCTTGCCCAGAAACTGGGTCTATCCAATTCCTTACAATCCATTGCCGAGGATTTCAAAGAAGTACCCATCAGCGGAGAGACACCGCGTGGCGTGTTGAATGATCTTTTATCGCGTTACCCAAAGTCCAGCGAAGTAAAAGGCTAAGAGAGGACAACATGACCGAGAACAATGAAGAAAAGCCTAAAACTGAAACTGCCTCTGCAAATCCGCCGCCTGTCGTTTCTCTAACTGCCAATCCTCCACCTTCGGTAACTGCACCGCCGCAGCCTCCCGCAAACAGCGCCACCCCTGTGACCCCACCGCCATCGGGCAATGCTCAAAGTAAGGTCACTGAGCCTGGAACAGAAGACAGTGCCTCCAAATCTGAAAAAAAAGATAAACAAGCCGATGATGCAGAACCGGGTTCGATGCGTCCTGAACAGCGGCCCCACGCCTTTGTGGTCATGCCATTTGGAAAGAAAAAAGGCGCGAACGATCAACCATTTGATTTCAACGCCATTTATCGCAGACTGATCAAGCCTGCATTGGAAGAAGCAGGGTTTGAGCCATTCCGAGCCGATGAGGAAACTTCTTCTGGAGACATCCTCACCGACATGTTCCAGGAACTTCTACTGGCAGATATGGTTATATGCGACCTAAGCATTGACAATGCCAACGCCTTTTACGAGTTGGGGATCCGCCATGCATTACGCAAACGCGGTGTCGTCCATATTCAGGCAGGTCGTGCTTACATGCCTTTCGATATTTTCAACGTCCGCACCTACCCCTACCACATTACGCCCGAAGGTCTGCCTGACCCCGAATACATCCGTTCCGACATCAAGGCCATTGCTCGTATGCTGAAGGATACCTGGGCATCCGACCGGGATGCAGTTCACAGCCCAATATACAACCTGCTCACAGGACTAAAAGAACCTGATCGCAAAAGTTTGAAAACCCACCTTGCCACAGGCTTCTGGCGCGAATATAACGATTGGAAGGACAAGGTCACGGTTGCCCAACGACAAAAACACATTGGTGACATTCTTCTGCTTACTGAGGAAATCCAAAACCCATTGATTCGTGAAGAAGCCGCATCCGATGTTGGCCGCGCTCTGGCTGCCTTGGGACGATATGAACTGGCACTTTCCCAGTATCGCAAAGGCCTGGAGATCAATTCCTCTAATCTTGAATTCCGGCGCGAAGAAGCCTTTCACCTTAACCGCCTGGGTCGGGTGGATGAAGCCATCGTCAAGATCGAAGGTATTCTGGCAGAATTCCCCACAGACAGCAAATCCATTACATATCTTGGGCGCATCTATAAGGAAATGTGGACCGCCTCCTGGATCGATTTACGCGATAATGCAAAACGTCTGAAACGGGCATTTGAATCCTATCACTGGCTGATCAAGGCAGTGGATATTTACATCAAGGGTTTCAAGATCGATCTCAATGATGCTTATCCCGGAATCAATGCATTTACCCTGAGCCATATTGCCGTCCACCTTGCTGATCGGTTTGACAGTAAAAAATCACCTGACCCTGATATCACCCGTATTCGCAATCTCATACCCAGCCTGCGAGATACTCTGCTCTTCGGTCTGGAAAGCCGCATCGCATTGGAACAGGAAAAGGCAGATTATTGGACATTGATCTCACTGGCTGAACTACGGCTGCTTACCGCAACAGAGTTGGATGAAGTAGTACGTTCCTACCGTAAAGCGATCACCGCCTCGCGCCGAAATATTTTCTCCCTTAATTCATCTCTAAGCCAATTGGAGATATTAAAGGCTGTAGGATTACGCACTGAATTTGTACAAGCGATCATTAACCTATTCAAGGAAGAGATATCCAAAGTCAACTCGGGCGATGTGGGCTTCATTGCAGATGAAGGCAAATCCAAAATGGTCGGTCGGGTACTTTTATTCAGCGGCTACATGGTGGACTACAGTAACAAGGAGAAGAAATTCTTTCCATCAGAAAATGAAGGCGAGATCCGCCAGGAGATACGAAAAAAGATCGAAAAGTTTTCTCCCGGGCCACACGACCGGGCCATCATGTCCGGGCTTTCTGCGGGCAGTGAGATCATATTTGCCGAACTCTGTATTGAAGCAGGCATCAACTTAAAGATCTATCTTGCCCACTCCGAAGCTTCCTTCGTACGTGAATTTGTTTCCCCCGTTGGCGAAGGCTGGGTCGACCGTTTCTATAAAGTCACAAACAACCCCATGGTAGATTGTATCTATCAAAAAGAAAACCTGGGCGAGCCGAAGGAAGGAGATGATCTGTACGAACGTAACAACCGCTGGGCATTATATTCATCCATCGGTCGGGTGGGCATTCAGAATGTGCGCATGCTCGCCGTCGCCACTGAATTCACCGGCGAAACACGAGACCCGGATATTCGGAATACAAGACACATGATCGAATTGATGCGCAATGCTGGCGGGCAGATCGATTTGATCAATCCATCCAAGTTCATCTACAACGTCATAGATAGCGCCCTTGAAAAATTAATTCAAAATGGTGTCAATGAACGCCAAAAACAAGCCGCTCTCCCTGCCCAACCTAAAAGCCAGCTTGTCAAAAAGGCACGTGTAAAAAAGGATTGACCATCGCCCCTGAAATTATGAGGCCCGTCTAATCGACGGGTCTCATGTTATTCAACACCTTTTCTTTCGGATATGGCCAAATTTCACCTTTGACACCCCGCGCCAGATAAAAATCACCTGCCCGGACAGTCTCCGGACCTTCAAGGGTATGAACGGTCACCATTTGGTTCTCATTACCATCCACAACATCGACCAAAGGAACGATCATCGTAATGGCGCGTTTAATACAAAACCCCGGCTTAATGATCATATAGGTTTCGTCAAAAATCTTGGAATCAACCGGCCAAAAATCTTCGGGCTTGTCCAATTCGCTGATCAACTTATCCCCGCTCTTGGCTGTCAACATAGAACCCCAGGGAGTCTTTACCTCCATAGTTTGCGGCTGGCCAGGCTCCGGTGAAAAAGAAACCACTTTGCGAAGCATCGAATTTCGAAACCCGCGAAACTTCAACTTTTGAAGGACTGGGTCGTCTGACATGAGGATAAATGGATCACTCACAAGGATTCTCCTGGCAACTGAATTAATTACCATATTTTAATATAAAATGGCACAACCAAAAACACCAATGAATCCACTTATCACGATTGTTGGGCCAAGCGGTGTCGGCAAGACCACTTTGATCCATGCCTTGCAGACACACCACAACTTTGCCACCGCTTACGAGCAGCACACAGAACGTCCTTTTCAAGAGCTTTTCAAAAAGGACGCAAAGTTTGCCCTGGCAAATCAGCTCGATTATCTTCTCTTTCGCGCCGAACAGGAACGATTATTAAGATTGGAATCAAAGCCAGCCTTGATGGATGGCGGCTTCGACCTCGACTTTTATGGATTCACCCGCCTCTTCCACACCCATGGCTGGCTCAGTGAACCAGAATTTGATCTCTGCCGCCGCCTCCACACATTGACCCGTCACCTGCTCCCCGCACCAGACTTGATCATCGCCCTAAGCGCGGATTCCCAAACCATCGGCGAACGCCTCGCTTCCAGAAACAGGATCAACATCGCGTCGAGTGAGGATGCGGAACTTCTTGAGAGATATATCCACGAGTGGTTGGAAACTGTTCCAGAGTCCAACATCCTGCGCTTGAACGTCTCAAGTGAAGGCAGGGATTACCCACACAGCGTTCCCATCATCCTTGATAAAATCAAAGCCCTCAGAGGTTGAATGGAAAACATCGACGAACAAAAACATAACATCCATGGTGAACCAAAATATAAATTATCGAATGCAAATGTGTTCGTGTCGCCAGGCGGATTTCATTACATCGACCACCTCGACCCTGTTGAGGAAGTTTCGCCTGAGATCGATGGCAGTGGGTTGACCGAAGCAGAGGTATCCTATATCGAAACATCCTTGCAATCGAACCCGGAACGGTTGGAGAATCAAATCCAGTCTGTCAAGAGGCATACAAGCATAACAGGCAAAAAGGTTCTCGATATTGGTTGTGGCGGCGGCTTGTTTCTTTCCAGAATGAAATTGGAAGGGGCGGACGTGTTGGGCATTGAGTTGAGCGATACACGCGCCTATTATGCCAGGACAAAACATGGCTTTGAAGTCATCAAACGCACGATCGAAGATGAGTACTGGAAGGCTTATCACGGCACCTTTGATGTGGTGACCTTATGGGATGTGATCGAGCATGTTAATTACCCCCAGACCACCCTGCGCACTGCGGCGGCAATGCTCAAGCCAGGTGGACTGTTATTGATCGATACCCCCTGTCGGGATGCGTTCTACCACCGCTTCGGCGAATTTACTTATTGGCTCACCGGCGGCC
>DAOQPR010000059.1:0-11447 GCA_035333265.1 Anaerolineales bacterium | reverse complement strand
ATGACCTCTACCTCTGGCCCCGGCCTTTCATTGATGACCGAATTCGCAGGGCTGGCATACTATGCTGAAGTTCCGGTTGTGATTTGGGATGTTCAGCGAATCGGCCCAAGCACCGGCTTGCCCACCCGTACTTCACAAGGCGATTTGACCTTTACCTACAATATTGGGCACGGTGACTCACACTCTGTTATCCTCCTCCCTGGAGATGTGTACGAATGCTTTGAGTTTGGCTGGAAATCCTTCGACATAGCAGAACGCCTCCAGACTCCTGTCTTCGTTTTGAGCGATCTGGATATGGGCATGAATCAGTGGATGAGCAAACCCTTCCTATATCCGGAAACTCCCATGGATCGCGGCAAGGTGCTCTGGGAAAAAGACCTGGAAGAACTGAAAGGTAACTGGGGACGCTATCTCGACAAGGACGGCGATGCCATTCCGTATCGCACCATCCCGGGAAACAAGCATCCACTCAGCTCGTACTTCACCCGTGGAACAGGGCACGATGAATATGCCAAGTACACGGAAGACTCTGCCATGTATATCAAGAACATGGAACGTCTTGCCCGTAAACAGGAAACCGCCAAAGATCTCGTGCCCGCTCCGGTTCTACACGCCACCAAAGGCGCAACGGTTGGCATCATTGCGTATGGCTCAACAGAGAATGCGATCCTTGAGGCGCAGTCTCAACTTGAGAAGGAACATGGCATCAAATCTGACTTCCTGCGAATACGCGCCATTCCTTTCACAAAAGAAGTGGATAAATTCCTTGCCAAATACGATCAGGTGTTTGTCGTTGAAATGAATCGCGACGCCCAAATGCGCCAGATCATGTTGACGGAATATCCCGAGTATGCAAACCGCATTAAGTCGGTCGCATATCACGATGGTCTGCCTGCGGCTGCAAAATGGGTGCGTGAAGGAATTTTGGCCGCATATCAAGATGAAAAACCGGTTGCAGCAAAGTCACCTTCAAAGACAAAGAAAGCTGTTTCCAAGGCAAAGACAGCTCCGGCCAAGAAGGCCGCGGTCAAGAAATCTGTGAAGAAGGTAACCGCCAAATCCAAAACCGCAAAAAAGTCGAAGCGGAAGTAATTATCGGTAATGAAAAGGAGTAAAAAACATGACTGAAACTCTTCCCATGGCTGGCGCATCAGCGAATGTCAATGCGGTCGGCCTGAGCAAAAACGATTATCGCGGCGCACCCAGCACCTTGTGTCAGGGCTGCGGCCACAACTCGATCTCCAATCAGATCATTGCAGCCATGTATGAAATGAACGTGCTGCCTGAAAATGTCATCAAATTCAGCGGCATTGGCTGCTCTTCAAAATCACCCACCTACTTCATGAATCGAAGTTTCGGGTTCAACAGCCTGCACGGACGTATGCCCTCCATTGCGACAGGCGCCCTTTTTGGCGATGCCCGGATGAAAGGCATCGGTGTTTCCGGCGACGGCGACAGCGCCAGCATTGGTATGGGCCAATTCAAACACATCATGCGGCGTAATGTGAATATGGTCTATATTGTTGAGAACAACGGCGTATACGGCCTCACCAAAGGACAGTTCTCCGCAACAGCGGAAAAAGGCTTGCACCTTAAAAAGCAAGGAGATAACCCCTACATGCCAGTGGATATCTGCACCGAGGCCTTGATCTCCAATGCAACCTTTGTAGCCCGTTCATTTGCTGGCAATCCCAAGCAAGTCAAAGAACTTCTAAAAGCCGCCTTTGCCCACAATGGCATTGCCGTACTGGATATCATCAGCCCTTGTGTGACCTTCAACAACCAGGAAAATGCCTACCACTCCTACGCCTGGGGCAAGGATCACGAAGAGCCATTGCATGAAATTTCCTATATTGCCCCGCGCAACGAGATCATGCTCGAGCAGGAAATGATCGATGGTGAAATCCGCGAAGTCGCCATGCATGATGGTTCCACCGTCATCTTGAAGAATCTTGAAAAAGGCTACGACCCCACAGACCGCATGAAAGCCTTGCAGGTATTAGAGGAAGCCCAGCAAAACAACTGGCTACTCACGGGTTTGATTTACCTCAATACACAAAAACCATCCTTGACCGAGATCTACAACCTGGTGGATACACCACTCAACCGCCTCACCGATGCCGATCTGCGACCTGAACACGCAATGATCGACAAGGTCAACGCCTTGATGTTCTAACCCTGCACTCCCCTGCCCCTCTCCCATTTGGAGAGGGGTTTTTCTTTTATAATTCAAGCAATGAAACAACTCGAAAAAGAAATTCAACTCGAATACATCCGCGCCTCTGGACCCGGCGGGCAGAACGTGAATAAAGTATCCACGGCAGTGCAATTGCGCTTCGACATCGCCAACTCCCCTACACTCGCCTCCGACCTTAAAGGACGGCTGATCCGGCTTGCCGGAAAACGAGTCAACGCCGACGGTGTTCTCATCCTCGAAGCCAAACGCTTCCGCACCCAGGAGGCAAATCGCGAAGATGCACTCGCCAAATTTTACGAGCTCATTCGCAAAGCCAGTGAAAAGCCCAAAGCGCGCCACAAAACCAGGCCTACAAAAGCATCAAAAGAAGAAAGATTGAAAGAAAAAAAACAGCGGGGCGAAGTCAAAAAATTAAGAAGAGATCGGCCGGAACAAGACTAACCCATGCCCAACCTGACCATCAGCACAGAAAACTCAGAATTTCAGATCATCCAGGCGTTGAAATCGAATCGCACCAAACGCCACCAAACCGGGGAAGTCTTCGTCGAAGGGATCGAGTCCATCAAACAGATCGACCGGGCAGGCCTGGAGATTACCCGCATCATCACATCAGATGCCGAATCCCTTTCGACATGGTCCAAAGATCTGATCCGCAAAAATCGGGGAGCCAAGATCATTCAAATGGCATATGACTTGTACAAGTCGATCTGCGACCGGGAAGAGCCATCCGAGATCGTCATCACTGCAAAAGTCACGCCGACCAACCTTCACGACTTGAAACTTCCCAAACAGCCTTTCCTGCTCATCTTCGACCGCCCCAGTGACTACGGCAACCTCGGCTCACTGATCCGTTCCGCAAATTCATTTGGCGTCGATGCCATCTTCATCCTCGGTCACAGCGTGGATATGTACGACCCCAAGGTCATCCGCTCCAGCTTGGGGAGCATTTTTCATTCGACCATCGTTCCAATCCAATCCATGCAGGAGTTTGAGACTTGGATAAATGCACAAAAAAAGAAAACCAATCTCAGCATCGTTGGCACGGATTCGACCGGCGAAGTCACACTTCTAAATCAACCGCTCAAAAGACCGATTGCCATAATTTTGGGAAACGAAGCCAAGGGCATGAGCGTTGCCCTTAAAAAACTTTGCGATTACATCGTCAGTATCCCGCTTACCGGCGTTGTCAACTCGCTAAATGTTGCCTGTGCAGGCTCGATCATTTTATGGGATGTATATCGTAACGGCCAATAGGGATAATCGCAGATGAATCTCCTGCACGCCCTGCGGCTCGATCAAAAGAATACATACCCTGTCGCCAGCTTCGTCGGTTCCGGGGGCAAAAGCACCGCGATCTTTCGGCTCGCACTTCAATATAAAAAAGCAAAATGCCCCACTGTTTTTGTTAGCGCCACTTCGCATCTGGGTGTTTGGCAAACCACCCTGCCAGACCATCACATCATCGCGCAAAGCGAATCCGACCTTGAAAACTTTCCATCCAGTGGCGTCATTCTCATTACCGGACCACTTGATGGCGACCGCACAACCCCGGTCAACGAGTATATCCTAAATTGGCTACGCGCAAAATCAAAAAAAGAGGATATTCCTTTCCTAATTGAAGCAGATGGTTCCCGCCAAAAGCCGCTTAAAGCCCCAGCCGAACACGAGCCACCCATTCCAGAGTTCACTGAGATCATCATCCATGTCGTTGGCATGTCTGCGCTGGGACAACCGCTCAATGATGAGCACGTTCATCGCGCAGAGATTTTTTCACAACTCAGCGGGCTGCCACTGGGCGAACTCATTACCCCGCAAGCGATCATCGACCTGCTCACCCATCCACACGGTGGCTTGAAAAATATTCCACCCCACGCAAAACATATAACCCTGCTCAATCAGGCCGAAACGCCCGAGCTTCAATCCATCGGCGGCGGCATGGCGCGCAGCCTACTGGCCCAATTCGACTCCGTGCTTGTTGGCTCACTCACGCAAAATAAATTCCATACCATCGAACACACCGCAGGCATCATCCTCGCCGCAGGGAGATCAAGCAGATATGGCCAGCCCAAACAATTATTGGAATGGAAAGGCAAACCCTTCGTTAGATATGTAACCGAAACCGCGCTTCAGGCCGGGCTCGAGCCTGTTGTCGTCGTTACCGGTCATCACCACGCTGAGATCGAATCTCACCTACAAAACCTCCCTGTGACCGTCATCCACAATCAGGAGTTTGAGCAAGGACAAAGTACATCCATCAGAGCTGGGATCAATGCTTTACCCTCCAAAGTTGGTTCAGCCGTGTTTTTACTGGTCGATCAGCCTCAAATTCCAGCCGAGGTCATTCGCGCCCTGGTTGAATTCCATTCGACAGAACTGCAACCGGTCGTCGCGCCGCTTGTGTTGGAAGAAAAACGTGCCAATCCAGTTTTATTCGACCAGGCCGCATTCACTGAACTCAGGCAACTCACTGGCGATGTAGGCGGGCGGGCGATTTTTGATAAATATGCCATTGCCTACCTGCCCTGGCATGATGACATTCTTCTATTCGACGTAGATAAGCCCGAAGACTACCAGCGCTTGAAAAATATGGAACAAGGAATCTAAAATGATTTCGGCCATCATTCTTGCGGCTGGCAAATCCACACGCATGGGGCAGCAAAAAATGCTCATGCCATGGGGAGAAACGACTGTTATCGAAAGTGTCATCCAGACTCTGAAGCTCGCAACAATAAACGATATTATTCTGGTTACGAACCCAACCATTGCCAGGCAAATTCCACAGCAAGAAATACAGGTTACCGTAAACGACACCGGCGAGATGATTGAGTCGCTGAAGACAGGTTTACGTGCTCTAAAGCCATCAGCGGAGGCAGCGTTAATTTGTCTTGGCGATCAGCCCCAGGCCGAGGTGGGAAGCGTGCGGAGCGTATGCGAAGCCTTCCATAAAAGCAGGTCAAAGCTTATCTTCCCCAGCTATCAAATGCGGCGAGGGCATCCGTGGTTGGTGGCAAGACCGTTATGGAATGAGATTCTGGCAGTGGCCGCTGCACAATCTCCGCGCGATTTTTTGAATTCACATGCCAGTGAAATTGAATATGTGACCATCAACACTCCAACCATTTTGCAGGACATCGACACGCCCGAAGATTACTTGAAATATAAACCACCCCTGTGATACACTCGCCACACTTTGTGATTGGGAGCCGGTATGAAATATTTTGTCATTGTGAATCCAACCTCGGGGCGCGGGCTTGGGGAAAAATCCATTCCGCAGATCGAATCGTTTTTGAAGGACAATCAGTATGATTTCAAACTCGTTCGAACAGAGCGGGTATGGCACGCTGCCGACCTGGCTGAAGGTGCGGCGCGCGATGGATTCGATGTGGTGGTATGTGCCAGCGGCGATGGAACTGTGAACGAAGCGATCAACGGCATTATGCGCGCGAAAAAAGCGGGGTATAACAATGTGACCTTTACGGTCCTAGGGATTGGAACCGGGAATGATTTTGCTGGTGGAACAGGCATCCCTACGAATCTGGAAGAGGGTTTAAAAGCGCTGAAGGCTGACAAACGCAAACGGATTGATATCGGTTTGGTAAAAGGCGGCGACTATCCCGATGGGAGATACTTTGGCAACGGCATTGGTGTGGGGTTTGATGCCGCTGTGGGAAACGAAGCCATCAAAGTCCGCTGGACGCGCGGCCTGATGGCTTACCTCATTGGTGTAATAAAAACTGTTTTCCTTTATTACAATCCTGCGCAGGTGGAAATTATTTTGGATGAGAACGAAACGATCAAACAACGTTCCTTGATGATCTCGGTTATGAATGGCAGGCGCATGGGCGGCGGGTTTCAAATGGCGCCCGAATCACAACCCAATGATGGTTTATTTGATCTGTGCATCGCTGAGACCGCATCAAAGGGGCGCATCCTTCAAATGATCCCGCATTTCATTCGTGGAACCCAGGCCAGTTTGCCGGAGATCCAAATGAAACGAGCCAAAAAGGTTTCGATCAAATCAACCGACCTGACCTTCCCGGCCCATGCAGATGGTGAATTCATCTGTCTTACCGGCTCCTATTTGACCTTGGAACTGCTTCCGCAGGAATTGGAAATCATTCACGCCTGAGCCTTTATGAATTTTTCTCTTTGGTTTATCACATTTATACTTCGCATCTATTTTCGTCTCACCCTGCGATTGGATGAACAAGGGATGAAAAATTTCCCCATGCAAGGACCGTTGATCATCATTACAAACCACACCGGTCAGGTGGAGGTTCCTGTTTTTGCGACTCTGTTACAGCCACGGAAGATCACAGGGTGGGGCAAAGCCGAGGCGTTTGACAACTGGTTTTTAAACTGGGTCTTTGGCGCCTGGAATATCATCCCCGTTCATCGTGGCGAAGCCGATATGAACGCTCTCAAACAAGCCTTAAAAACTCTGGAACAAGGCTATATTTTTGGTATTGCCCCCGAAGGAACCCGCAACAAAACCGGTATTCTGAGGCGCGCTTTGCCAGGCACGGTTCTGCTTGCATTGCGATCTGGTGCGCCGGTTATCCCCATAGTGCATTGGGGTGGTGAAGATTTTCTTGGAAATTTAAAGAAACTTAAACGGACCGATTTTCATATTCGAGTCGGCAAGCCATTTAAGATCAAGGTGGAAGGCAGGGTAACCGGGGAAATGCGCCAGGAGATCGTGGACGATATGATGTATGAGATCGCAAAACTCATGCCTGAGAAATATCACGGAGTGTATAACGACCTTAGCAAGGCAACAGGAAAGTATTTTGAAGCAGTCTAAAAAGACTGGCTGGTCACATGACCAGCCAGTCTTTTGCATTATCAGAAAGAGTTAGGGAAAAATCTCGGCCTTTATAGTCAACTTTGGCCATTAGGCGTCCATCGCTTTGGATGGTTAGGTCTTTGATCGCCAGGTCAGAGCTGAAACCCACTTGTTTTTGCCAGGTTTGTTTTTTATCATACGAGACCTGAATTTCACCAGTTGGTGTGCCGCGAAAGAAAAGGCCTCCAAACTCGGCAACAGGGAAAGCAGTAAAATGTTCCGCGAGTTTCCAGGCGGGAATAGAAAGTAGTAATGCTGCCACCCCGCTAACCTTAAGAAAATCTCGACGGTTCATAGGACATCTCCCAAAAAATCAACTATTAAGATAATATTAGCCCAGTTTATCTGGTTTGTCCAGCAAAGGAGGTTTTCAAATTTGAAGATGCTGAACAGGTTTACTTTAAAAATATATTTTGATTTTTAAGTTGTACTTAAATTCGCAAGAGGGTCGTATTCCTTAAGATATGAGAAATTTTGTGTAATCGACCCTTTTTGGTCATTTTTTTTGACTAAGTAAAAAAGATATTTTTAAATTTATTGTCAAGCTTATAAAAAAGATTACAAGGTGTATTTGTGAATACTCATCTTATGTCAAACCAGATCGTTTACCACCTCCGCCCTACAGAATCAAATGATGAGTCGTTTTTGCTTAATGTGTATGCGAACACGCGCACAGAAGAAATGGCCCTGGTTAACTGGAGTGACGAACAGAAGGCTGCCTTTCTCAGAATGCAGTTCGATGCACAAACAAAACATTACCTTGCCAATTACCCATCGGCTAAATATTACATCATCCTATGGGAAGGCAAATCCACTGGGCGACTCATTCTTGAACCTACATCCGAATCCTTGTTGATCATGGACATTGCCCTTTTACCTGAATTTCGAAACCAAGGAATTGGGCAAACTATCATAAAAGACTTGATGAACAAAGCCCGCCAGGATAATGTTCCACTTATCCTGCGGGTCGAATTTTTTAATCCGGCTGTTCAACTGTATGCGCGACTGGGATTTGTAAAAACGAGAGAAGTCAACAGCGTGTATCAGGAAATGATTTGGTATCCCAACACAAACTGAGTCTGAGCGAAGAGGAGGCACTATTGACATTGCCAAGAGCATCATCGTTTACAGAGTTAGTCGGTTCCACCTTTGAGGTGCTGGATGTTCCACCAGCCACCTTCGAGTTGAAAATGATCAGGGTCGTGGAACATGCGAAGTCCGATCGACAGGAGGCGTTCTCGGTTTTTTTTATTGGACCGTTGGAACGCTTTATGCCGCAGGGAATTCGTAAAGTGCGGCACGCGCAACTCGGCGAGTTGGAGATATTCCTCGTGCCGGTCGCGAAGACGAACGAAGGCTTTGAGTACGAAGCCGCCTTTAATTATGTTTTGAATCCATGAAAGGATCATGTTATGGCTGAACCATTTCTAAGTGAAATCCGAATCATGTCGTTTAATTTTCCGCCAAAAGGCTGGGCGTTGTGCAATGGAGAATTGTTGCCCATCAACCAGAACCAGGCGCTCTTTTCGTTATTAGGCACCACCTTTGGCGGGAACGGACAAACCAACTTCGCCCTGCCAGACCTGCGTGGGAGGACGCCCATTCATGTGGGCAGTGGACACACATTGGGTGAACGCGGTGGCGAGCAGGCGCACACGCTCTCGGTTGCCGAGTTGCCGACGCATACGCATGTGGCAAATGCATCCAATTCGACGGCATCTGCCATTATTCCTTCCAACAGTCTCATACTCGCCCAATCTGGGTTTGAGATCTATCGACAAGAATCAAACCTGGCGGCGATGAAAGCTGGAACTGTTGCGAATGTCGGCGGAAGTCAGGCACATCTGAACATGCAACCCTTCCTGACGTTAAGCTTCTGCATTGCATTGCAGGGTATCTTCCCCAGCCCCACTTAGGAGAAAAGAAAAATGGCACAACCTTACGTTGGCGAAATACGAATGTTCGCAGGCAACTTTGCCCCGGCAGGCTGGATGTTCTGCGAGGGACAACTTCTGCCCATCTCTGAAAACGAAACCTTGTTTCAATTGATCGGCACAACCTATGGCGGCGACGGTCAAAGTACCTTTGCGTTGCCAGATTTACGCGGACGTATCCCGATTCACCAAGGCAACGGCCTCATTCTGGCAGAGACTGGCGGCGCGGAGGAGATTACGTTGACTGTCCAACAAATTCCCGCTCATTCTCACCCTATGCTTGCATCAGCTGACCAGGCCAATACTATAAACCCGGGAAACAATGTTGTTGGCTCCACCCTAACGGCCACTCCCTATTTCAATATCCAACCGGCCAACCCACTTTCCTCCCAGGCAATCTCTTCAACCGGTGGAAGTCAACCTCATACGAATTTCCAACCGTATCTGTGCGTCGATTTCATCATTTCGCTTTTCGGGATATTCCCATCCCCCACATAGAAATAGGAGAATAATATGGCCGACCCTTTTGTCGCTGAAATCCGTATCTTTCCGTTCAATTTCGCACCTCGAGGCTGGGCATGGTGCGACGGGCAGTTATTGCCGCTTTCACAGAATACTGCACTCTTTTCCCTTCTAGGAACCACTTATGGCGGGAACGGCAAGTCCAACTTTGCCCTGCCAGACCTGCAAGGGCGTGCGCCTATGCACCCCGGACAGGGACCAGGGCTTTCTCTTCATGATCTTGGTGAGACCGGCGGGTCAGAAACCGTATCCCTGCTTGAATCTGAAATACCGGCCCACAGCCATACATGGAATGTTGACTCAGGCGATCCAGGTGAAGATAGAACTCCTGTTGATGAGGCCTTTGCCAGATCTGTGGGTGGAAATCTTTATGGTGCACCGTCGAACCTGGTGGCGATGTCTCCGAATATCTTGCCGCCCGCTGGTGGCGACCAGCCTCATAATAACCTACAACCTTACCTCACTTTCTATTTCTGTATTGCATTGCAGGGCGTCTATCCGCCGCGTACATGATCTATCCATCTGTCCGGCGCATGAGAACTGTGCGCCGGACAGATGCCTTCTTTTCTTTTTTTGAAATTATCATTTTTTATTCTCCCTTTATTAACTGATGTTTTACCAACTATGCACGCAAAGGAAATATTATGAATCCTCTTTTTCCGCTTCACTATAATGGATTTGTTCGTTTGGGCCTAAAGCTGACACGTGCTGTCACCATGATATTTATATCCGGTGTATTAGCATTCGCCACTTACACCCTCGTCCGTGCAGCGCCTACGATCACTGCAACGTTAACCGATGTGATCATCGGCGATGATGGTGATGGGAAAGCCGACCCCGGTGAGACCATCGAGTATACGGCTGTCATTACCAACAGCGGCGCGGACCCGGCTACCGGCGTTACATTTAATGATATTTTGGATCTAAACACGACCCTTGTTGCCGGTTCGATCAATGTCTCTCCGCTTGCAGGCGATGATGCCTATCAGACTATTGGTAATACGCTTCTTGAAGTGGGTGTCACTGCCAGTGGCAGCCCGGCGGTGATCGTATCTGGCAGCCTGTTTGATAACGACACCGAGTTCCTCGGCGACACATTCACGCTGAAATCAGTGGAAGCGGATACTTCAGCCCCTTTCACAAACGTATCCACCGAACAGAGCGGTTTGGTAACAGTGGAAGCGGATGGTAATTTCTCTTATACCCCTGCAGTTGGATTCACTGGCACCGACAACTTCGATTATGTCATCACCGATGATGGACCGGATAACATTGCAGGCAATGCGGATGACCTGACCGGCGCGGGCCGCGTCACAATCACTGTGACTACACAACGCGTTTGGTACGTCAATAACCAGGCTGCGCCCGGCGGCTTGGGTCGTTCCAGCGATCCGTTCGATACCCTGCTTGAGGCGCAGACGGCTTCTGCTGTCAACGATACGATCTATGTCTTTACCGGCAACGGCACGACGAGCGGACAGAATGCAGGCATTACCCTCAAAAGCGGACAGCGCTTATTGGGCAACGGTGTGGCATTAACGGTGCCGGTCAGCGTCAATGGCGGCCCGAACCCGACTACGCTGCGGGTGGCAGGCACACATCCTCTAATTGCCCACTCTGCTGGCAATGGCGTATCTGTCACCACGGCCAGCGCCGATGCAAGCAATGTCGAAATCCGCGGGTTGAATATTGCGGGCGGTGGGGCTGGCAATAATGCAATTGATTTCACCACCAGCAGCACGTTTGGCGGCAGTGTTGAAATAGCGAATAACATCATCAGCGCGGCTCCTCTCGAAGGGGTCGATATCAACGGCGGCGGCAGCGGCACACTGACGGTTAGCATCCACGATAATACAGTTACGGCATCCGGCAACGGCATTGACATTGTGCGAACAGCAGGCAACCTCAACATCACAGCTTTCGATGACAACAATGTAAATGGCGCCAC
>DAOQPR010000058.1:0-11493 GCA_035333265.1 Anaerolineales bacterium | reverse complement strand
TTGGTTTCCTTATCAGACATGCCAGACCAGGACATTTCACCGATACCATTGGCATTATCAGCAATTGGACCGAACGAGTCCATCGCCACATTGTTCCCGGTAAGAGTGAGCATGCCAATACCAGTCATGGCTACACCATAAAGAATAAAGGTCGCTCTATCCACACCTTCAACACCTGGAATGGTCCCGAAGATAAAAATAGAGGCGATAATGGTTAATGCAATCACAATCACTGACCAAACCGAGGATTCAAAACCAACAGAAACACCACCCAAGATCAAGGTCGCAGGACCCGTATCCGCAGCTTTCTTGATGTCATTCACAGGCGCTGCATGAGTACCTGTGAAGTACTCGGTTAGACGATCAATCAAGATCGCAAGTAAAACACCCACACCTACAGCGGTCGGCAAACGCCACCAACCACCCCACTTAGCCATCTCGGGAGTATTCAGGTAGAAAAAACCAGCAATGAAAAACAATGCAGCAGAAATCAAAGCCGAGGTGAGAAATCCGCTGAAAATTGCGCTCATGGCGTCTTCACTCTTGCCAGTGTCGCCAGCCTTCACAAAGTAGGTACCAATAATGGAGGAAAGCACACCAATACCGCGTACCATAAGCGGGAAAACGATCCACTCAAGGCGACCAGTGGCATGCCAAAGAGCCAAACCAAGGATCAAACCAGAGACAATGGTCACTTCATAAGATTCGAAGATATCTGCGGCCATACCAGCGCAGTCACCGACATTATCACCTACCAGATCAGCAACTACAGCGGGATTGCGCGGATCGTCCTCAGGGATACCTGCTTCGACCTTACCAACCAAGTCCGCGCCGACATCGGCAGCCTTCGTAAAAATACCGCCGCCCACACGCATGAACAACGCCAGGAGCGTACCGCCGAAACCAAAGCCAAGGAGCGCATCAGGTGCGGCAATACCAAGAATAATAAAAATAATGGTACCGCCCAGCAGCCCAAGACCATCGGTAAGCATACCGGTAATGGTGCCTGCGCGGTAAGCGATACGAAGCGCATCGCCAAAGGATTTCTTGGAGGCTGCCGCCACGCGGACATTGCCTTCCACAGCCATGCGCATACCAATCTGACCGACCATCAGTGAGAAGAACGAACCCATAACAAAAGCCAGCGCGCGCGCAACCCCAATGATGATCTTCACACTCGCTTCACTTTGTCCAGCAAAGCGTTCCAGCGCCTCTGGTGACGGAGGAACAACATAAACCGAAGCAAACAAAGCCAGGGTGAGCACAAGGATCAGAGGCCAAATGGAGCGGAACTGCTTTTGCAAATATGCATTTGCACCAGACTTGATTGCACCCCAAACCTCCTGCATTTTTTCCGTTCCTTTGTCCTCATTAAGGATCTGGGAACGTAAAAAAATCGCGTATCCGAGCCCTAACCATGCAATGGCAAATACGGCCCAAATCGCGATCTGTTCAAAACTGGTTAAACCCATCGTGAACATGAAAGGATACTCCTCCAACTGAGATGAAAAATAAAGGCTTTCGCCTTTTTAGCAAGCGGATTTTACAGGTGTAAAGGGTTTGTGTCAAGAAAATGAGTTTGCTTTAATCTGGCTTTGAACTCGCCATGTCTTGCCATTCCTAGCCTGTTGACAAGCATCTTCAAACCTGATAACATCCATCGCAATTACTAGAAATAAATAATAGGAGAAACAATATGCTCCAAGAAATCAATATACAATTGTTTACACTTACTCCTGCAGCCAGCCAGGCTGTCAAAGATATTTTGACCGAGCGCAAACTTGAAGGGTACGCCTTGCGCGTGTATGTTGCAGGTGGAGGTTGCTGCGGAGTGAATTTTGGAATGGCCTTGGATAACAATTTTCGAGATCAGGATACAACCTTTGACTCCAATGGGGTTAAGGTTGTAGTCGATGAAGTCTCAGTAGACTACCTTCGCGATGCAATTGTGGATTTTGTAAATGACCCAATTCATGGTGCCGGATTTGCGGTGAACAGCCCAAATGCCAAGGGACACAGCCACGGTGAAGGTGCCTGTGCCTGTGGAAGCAATGGTGCTGAAAGTTCCAGTTCCTGCGGCTGTGGTGGGTCGTGCAGTTGCAACAACTAATTTCCTGATTATTAAGGAAACCCAAATCCCTTCAAGTTGTCTTGAGGGGATTTTTATTTTAATATGATACCTAACATCTAAATTCAACACTTAATAACCTGCCATTTACAAGGATGATTACAGGTAAAATATTATCAACTCTATTTTAGGAAATGTGTTCATGAAAAATAATCGCCTTCTCTTGTTAATAATATTGCTCAACATTGTTATCCCTGCGTGTAATCTTGGAATTTCTGCCCCGCAAAACAATGCTGTTGCCACCAACGCGGCCTTAACTGTAGAATCAGCGCTCACAACCGAAGCTGCTACAACCATCTCAACTGAAGAAGCCAATATTCCACCAAGTCCCATTCCTGGTGTTGCTATTGACGGCACAACTGCCGAACCGGCTACTTCCGATGGGTGCGAAGATTATGGCTCCGTTAAAAGATGGGAACGTAATGGCATCTTTTATGACAAAACCGAAGCTGACAAACCCCTTACTCCTAATCAGGGTTTTGTTATGTCATGGATTATTGAAAATACTGGTCAATGCATATGGACGGATCAATATCTATTTATCTTTGAATCCGGCGAATTTATCACTTCTACAGATACTTTTCCTGCAATTCCCCAAGGCCAGACAGTTCCTCCCGGCGGGCAAATTAGGCTGGATATCCCCATGGCAGCTCCTTCCAAGTTCGGAGCCTACGAAACTATATTTAGTCTTGCAAGCCCAACTGGTGAACTTCCACTTAGTGTAGGGGTCATTACAACTGTAGGTAATCCTACCAATGCATCCTTATCTGCACCTGGTGATCTTCACTACACTTACGACTGCAGTTCCGGAACGGTCAATATTGTTTTGAACTGGACAGATAAGGCTAAGGATGAGGCCGGATACCGCATCTACCGAGATGATATTCCGCTGGCTAGCCTGCCGGCCGGTGCCACTACCTATGCAGATATCGTCCCAAATTCCGGCACATACTCATATATCGTAGCCGCGTTCAATTCGGGCGGTGAAGCACAAAGCAAGGTAAAAGCTGAAACCAGCAATTGCCAATAAAAAACTCATATACTACGGCACAAAACTACCCCCTTGGACCCTCTCAAGGCTAACATGGGGGTGTAATAATGATTTCAAGTATCTAAAATAGGAGATACACCTAGCAATATTGAAAACTCTGTGATGCCTTAAATCATTGAAACAGGTAAAAGTGGTCTGTATAATCTTCCACTATGGCTACAAACTCCCTACCCGCCTTATTGGCAGAAATCGAAGACCTGCACACATATGAGGACGCCGAGCTTCTCCTTCCAAAAGTGGAGCATGAATTTGCAAGCCTGCAAAATATGGCGCGCGGATTGGATGTGGAGATCGTTCGGTGTACACAAACATTAAAAGTGATTAAAAATGAGAAGCAGTCCAGCATATTGGGAAAATTATTTAAGAGTACCAACAAAGAAGAGGCTGAACTTAGCGCTCAACTCAATGAATATCGCCAAAAACGGGAAAATCTCCACAGTTCACTACAGTGCCTTCAAGACTTTTTGGACTATACGCCTCACTCTCCTTTTGAGCGTGAATATATTCTGAAAGAATTGCGATTACGTAAGAAAGCTCTTCAGGAACAACGGCGTGAAATCACACATGTCCCCAATGGTCCACGTCTGATACGAGTGCAAAGCCCTGCCATCCCTGCCGGAGTCGATCCAGCTGCATATGATCGGCGTAAAGCTCGTTATTCCCGTGAGACAGAACGCCTGCCTGGTGAAGACGCCAGTCAGGCCCTTGTCCGTCAACTCGCCCAGGTGGAACAAGCAATGAACTGGGTTGAAAAATTCCCCGCAAACGAAATGCTCCCGGCCTAAACCAAACCGGGAGCATTTTTTTCTTTTTTTTAAATGCATAATCCTAAAAATCAATTGGGCATGTCAAATCACCTGAATTCTCATATAATCGTTCTTGATGAATCATGCTCAGTTCAAATTGGAGAATCAATATGTCTGACATCAAGTACGAAATTGTTATGAACATCGGTATCGTATCCACTTCAGCAAGCGGCTGGAGTAAAGAGCTTAATCTTGTGAGCTGGAATGACCGAGAACCAAAGTATGATCTGCGTGATTGGTCACCTGATCATTTAAAAATGGGCAAAGGGGTCACCCTTTCTGTTGATGAATTACTTGCATTGCGGGATTTATTGAACAGCCTTCAATTTTAAAAATCAGACTTTATTTTCTTTTTTTAGGTTGTTCCACCGGTAGTACTAAATGATATGTACAGCCAGGGAAATTTATTTCGTCGTGCCCACGGCTTTCCACCCAGGCTCTGCCGCCATGAGCACGCGCCACTCCGCGTACAATGGCGAGGCCCAGACCGGGCCCTCCCCCTTTGAAACTGGTCGTCCCAGACGAATGTAAAGATACACTTCCCACTTGATAGAACTTCTCGAACACCAGGTCGTGGTGTTCCACGTCCAGGCCAATGCCAGTATCTGTTACGCGGATCTCCACAGCGGGCTGATTTCTTTCCATACTGGCCGGGCCGGTACTCACGGTAACACGGCCCCCGTCAGGGGTGTACTTTATAGCATTGGAGATCAGGTGATTCAAGGCTTTTTGGATCAAAGCCGGATCCCCAAGAATGAAGGGAGTATCCACCTCCTGAAAGTAGAGCAGGTCAATGGTCCGTGCGGAGGCGGCGGGGGCAAAATCTGCAATGGCGTCCTGAATCAAGCGTTTCAACAACACGGGCGCAGCTCTCAGTTCATAAGTTTCGCCATCTATTCGGGTCACATCCAACATGGTATTGACGATACTATGCAAACGTTCTGTACCTTTTAGGATTCCATCTGTTACCTCAGCCAATGAACCGTTGGTTTTGACCTCGGGCGATGCCTGAAGGAGATGAGCGTATCCCTTAAGAACCGTCATGGGAGTGCGTAATTCATGAGCTGCCACCTGAATGAATTCAAGTTTGTTGCGATCAAGTTGACGTAGAATCTTATTTGTATGTTGCAAATGACGAATGGCGGCTTGATCATTCTCGCGTAGACGATCAAGGGTAATGCGAATGATGTTGAGCGCCATGCGCGGACTGCGACTGAGCATGGTCTCGAAATCAGTTTTACCCATTTCGAGCGCAATACAATCGGTAAGGGTACGTACCGTAGCAGAGCGTGGGGCATTTTGAATAAGCGCCATTTCTCCGATTAAATCGCCCTTACCCACTTTGCGTAAAATGCGTTCGCCCTCATGCTCGCTGATGAATTTACTAATGATCGCCTTGCCGTCAGCAATAATATAAAAGATTTCTTCAAAAGCACCCTCGTGGCAAAGCACATGGTCAGGTGGATAGGCATGGAACTCGGTCAGAGAGGCCATCTCCTGTAGTTCTTCGTCTGAAAGCCCCTGAAAGGCCAGATGCAATAATGTGAATTTGTCGAGAGTCAGTGTTTCGTTCATCAAAAGTAGTATACATAGGTGGGATATAAGAAAAGATTGCTTTTTAATGATAATTTTTTCAACGTCAAAACCCTCTTTTCTTTGAAAAAAGCCTGATGTAGCCTTTAAAGTGGTCTAGAGGTCACCTATCACTTATGTAAACAATTGAATGTCCTGCAATAATTTTGTAAACTCATTAATCGGGTTTTAAGACTAAAATGAGGTTATGGAATCATCCCCTCAAGGTTATCTGCTTGTTGTAGAAGACATTCCTGACATTCTTACGCTGCTGGAAACGACACTGAAATTTAAAGGTTATCGTGTCCTCACAGCACACAATGGACAGGAAGCCCTCGACCAGATCGAAAAAGAAAAGCCGCTTCTGGTCATTACCGACATCCTTATGCCGCGTATGGATGGTTTTACGCTTGTTCACCATTTACGAATACACCCTGATACACGTAACCTGCCAGTCATCTTTCTCACCGCAACCTATGTAGCACCCGAGGATAGGTCATTTGCCTTGACCATTGGTGCGACCCGCTTCATGGAAAAACCTGTCGACCTTGAGGAATTGCTCAAGCATGTTGTAGGTTTGCTAGGGCAAGCCTCACATGAGGCGATCAAGCCGATGGATGAAAGGGACTTCTATACAGAATATCGGAAACGTTTGATGATTAAATTGGAAGAAAAGAATTCCCAGATCTCGCGTGGTCAGGGAATTTTGCAGGGAGTCTCTGAAGCTGAAAAAGAGTCTTTCACCATGTACCTCTCTCAGGCGATCAATGACAGAAAAGAGATCATGCGCCTTTTGGAAAAAGTTAATACCACCCTGGCGAAAAAGGAGGAAGAGTTAAAACCAGGGGAGGCATGATTCCCACAAGTCCGTCCAAAATTTAATTGCAAGCCCACAATGCTGCTTCGGAATGTAGCTTCTCTTTCCGCTATTTAAATACGACTATCTTCACCAAATTTATTTCAAAATTCATTTTTTCACTAAGGACATCTACTAAATGAAATCTTCCTATCCTTTAAATTATTTCCTTGTTCTTGTCTTCTTATTGAGTGTAAACATTTTTGTTCCAACTGATTCAGCCCATGCAACATCATTGACAGTCGATATTACAGCAGATGAAAACGACGGCTCCTGCCTCGATGGAGACTGCTCCTTACGCGACGCCATTGCGGTATCTTCAGCGGGTGACACTATTACCATCAGTGTAACGGGAACAATTACGCTTTCCCTTGGCGAACTAATCGTCGATAAAAGTGTAGACATTAATGGGCCTGGCTCAGGCCTGTTGACGCTGGATGGCAACAATTTATCTCGGATATTCAATCTCCCGGAAGCTACACCCTCAAATACTGTTTCAATGACAGGCTTAACCATGGCGAATGGATACGCAGATCCAAACAATGTCTGCGGCGGCGGAGCAATCGCCAACAATGCATTCTTAACTCTACACGATGTCATCATTTCAAACAGTTCTGCACCTCGTGGAGGCACTTGTCTCTTTCCGCTTGGTGGAGCGATCCTGGTACCGAATGGCAAGGGAAGTCTGACGATCACCAACAGTATCATCAGCGGCAACTCCACTTATTGGGATGGAGGCGGCATCTACTTTGCCTCCACAGAAGGATCTATAAGCCTCAATAACGTCACAATCGACAATAATCAGTCAACTAATGCGGGTGGAGGCGGTTTATATGTTGGAGATGCTGATGTTACAGTAACAATTAATAACTCAACCATCTCAAATAATGCTGGGAATATGATCGGCGGCGCGAAAGGTGGAGGTCTTGCATTTTATACAACGTATACCTCCCCGGATGTTTCCATCGACAACAGTCTAATTACCCTGAACTCAGCAATGGATGGAGGTGGGATCTATAGTAAACGTCTTGATTTAACGATTCAAAATAGCACGATTTCTGAAAATACCTCTACTACCAATGGCGGGGGGGTAATGCTTGAAAATAATATAACCCACATTCTAGGCTCCACATTTGAAGGAAATAAAGTCACTTATGCAAATGGAAATGGGGGTGGGATCATGAACCTTGCCCTTGGAGGTACCGGCGATCTAACGGTGGTCAACAGCACCTTTGCCGGAAATACAGCCGATAATGGAACTGGAGGAGGGATCAAGAATCAAGCATCGGGCGGGGCAAATACAAATGTAGCAACCACAACTGTTATAAACTCCACGATCTCGGGTAACCAGGCAAATAATGCCAATTCTGGCGGCGGCATCTTTGCAGGCACCGCTGGAGGGTCCGAGGTCTCTATCATTACGCTCTTCAATTCAATCGTATATGGAAATACAATTCTCACCGATACAAACGGCGAGAATTGCAGCACGAATAACAATGCAGCCATAGTCACTGCTTATTTCAATCTTTTCCAAAACCTGCCAAATGACTGTGTCAGTGGGCCAACGGACATATCAAGTGACCTGGAGGTTTCTTCCATCATAAATGCACTAGCCAGCAATGGTGGGGCTACACAAACCATGTCTTTACCGAGCGGCTCACCGGCCATTGATGCAGGTGACCCAGCCATTTGCACCGCAACCCCTGTAAACAATGAATCGCAGAATGGTTTTACCCGTTCGCTGGATGGGAAATGCGATATCGGTGCTTACGAACTCGATAACATCCCGCCAGAAGTTCTATCGATCAATCGTGCAAGTCCTAACCCAACCACAGCCTCGAATGTTGAGTATATTGTTACCTTTTCAGAAGCCGTTACAGGATTGGAAATAAATGATTTCCTCTTGGTCACAAGCGGGGTGACAAATGCCAGTATTACAAACTTAAGCGGTACTGGAAGTACCTACACCATCATTGTAGATACAGGTGTTGGCGGCGGAAGTTTGTGGATTAATTTGCCAGACACCGCCACAATCCAGGATGTAATGTCCAATTCGATTACGAATCTTCCTTTTTACGGTGAGATGTACGACATTGCGAGGAATTTTGCCCCCACCGATATCGCTCTTTCCGCCTCCTCTCTGACCGAGAACCTGCCCAGTGGAACGACAGTGGGTACATTCTCCACAGCTGATCCTGATACAGGCGACACCTTCACTTATTCCCTCGTCAGCGGTAATGGCAGTACGGATAATGCTGCATTTACAATAAGTGGAAACACTCTTCAATCTGCCCAACCATTCAACTTCCTCAACAAGAATTCATACTCAATCCGCATCCGTTCCACTGACAGTGGCAATTCGTTCTTTGAGAAGACCTTTATCATCTCAATCACAGATGCTCTACCCATCTTTGCCGATGTACCTGACTCTTATTGGGCAATCTCGTTCATTGAACGGCTATATAACGCAGGAATCACCGGCGGGTGTTCGAGTAATCCCTTGAACTACTGCCCAGAGAACACAGTGACACGCGCTCAGATGGCAGTCTTCTTACTCAAGGGTATACATGGATCAAGTTTCATTCCCCCTGCAATTGATGTGAGCACTGGCTTCAATGATGTAGCAAGCGACTACTGGGCTGCGGCGTGGATCAAACAATTGGCGGTAGAGTCCATTACCGGCGGGTGTGGAGGCGGGAATTATTGTCCGGATGCCCCAGTGACTCGGGCTCAAATGGCAGTCTTTCTTTTGAAGGCAAAGCATGGTGCTTCTTATTCGCCACATGTTATTGATGCCTCTGGTTTTACGGATGTTGCGACGGATTACTGGGCTGCAATTTGGATCAAGCAGCTTGCAGCGGAAGGGATTACCAGTGGGTGCTCAGTTGGAATGTATTGCCCTGAAATTGCGGTAACACGTGCCCAAATGGCTGTATTCCTGGTAAAGGCTTTCAATCTGCCGTAATATTTTTCGTTCACAAAAAGGCATCATACGCTTGGTCGTATGATGCCTTTTTTATTAAGAGTAATACGCACCAATTTTCAAAACTGCAAATCCTTAATCGTTTAGTAATATGACTTTTACTAATAAAATTAGATTATTCAGGCATCATGGAAGGAGTCACCAATGATCAAGCGATTTATCTCCCTCATATTTTTTTCGGCTATTTTGATTCAAGGTTTTGCCCCATATTCATTTTCGGATCGCACAAAGAGGGATATTCAACAACAAACGTTACTTCCTGGAAGCTCATATGATACTGGGTCTCCAAACTTGAGAGACATCTGGGTGGATGCAGTCAATGGGAATGACAGCAACAATGGAAATTCGCCAGCAACCGCCCTTCGAACATTAACTGCCGCCTGGGATAGTCTGCCAATGAATACTACCCTTACCGAGGGAGTAAGAATCAATCTCCAGCCCGGTACTTATCCAGCTTCCATGGTACCCGTTTATTGGGAGGGACGCCATGGAACTTTTACCGCACCCATTTGGATCCGTGGAAATGGATCATCGCGCAGCCAAGTCGTATTACAGGCAAGCCTGAATATCTATAACTCAAGTTATTTATATTTTGAAAACCTGAGCATTATTTTTAATGGAGATGCATTCCATTGCGAGCTTTGTGACCATTTTCTGCTCCGCAACTTGGTATTAGACGGCTCCGGTGCAGCCCAGGAGACCATAAAAGTAAATCAATCGCAATACTTGTATGTTGAGAACAATGACATCTCAGGGGCATACGAAAATGTCATTGATTACGTGGCTGTTCAGTATGGGCATATTATCGGGAATCAAATTCACGATGCAGGTGATTGGTGTGCATATGCAAAGGGTGGTTCTGCCTATCTACTTGTGGAAAGAAATACAATTTATGATTGCCTTACCGGTGGATTTACAGCAGGTCAGGGAACTGGGTTTCAATACATGACCTCGCCATGGATTCAATATGAAACTTACGATATCAAAGTAATCAACAATATCATTCATGACACACAGGGAGCAGGGTTAGGTGTTAACGGCGGATATAACATCCTGCTGGCATATAACACACTGTATCGGGTTGGCAGCCAATCGCATGTGATCGAAGTGGTATACGGGCTGCGTTCTTGTGATGGAAATCCCGGCGACCCTGGGCGCGAACGCTGTCAGCAATATTTGGACCAGGGCGGTTGGGGCACGACTGCCATCGACGATGGAACGAATGCAATCAACATTCCGGATCGAAATATTTACATATACAATAACATTGTTTATAACCCCTCCGGTTTTCAAAGCGCCTGGCAGCATTTTGCGATTTATGACTCTCGTACAAATCCGCCTTCAAGCAATATTGCCAACCCGACAACTGATGTTAATCTACATATTCATGGGAATGTGATCTGGAATGGAAGTTCCACCATGCCTCTTGGTATAGAAGGTAATTCAGATGCATGTATTCCCAGTGATACAAATTGCAATGAAACACAATTGCGTGCTGATAATGCAATCAACACAATTGAGCCTATATTTGTTGATGCAGCTGGGGGAGATTTCCATCTTGCTGGAAACTGGCTTAGCTCTGTAACCCTTTTCGATATACCGAATTACATTTGGGAATTGGGTATCCCTCAAGGAACGTTGAACAATACTGTAACAACAGATTATGCTGGAACAAGCCGGGTAGGACAGAATGCACCAGGAGCATATGCAAATGCAGTGCAAACATTTGCCGATGTGCCCTCTTCCTATTGGGCAGCCTCCTTTATAGAACAGCTATACGATGCAGGTATCACTGGCGGATGTTCAAGCAACCCGTTGAACTACTGTCCGGAGAGTACAGTAACTCGCGCGCAAATGGCGGTCTTTCTGCTAAAGGGTATTCACAATTCCAGTTTTACTCCCCCTGCAGTTGGTGAAAGCACGGGGTTCGGTGACGTGGCGCCGGATTATTGGGCCGCAGCGTGGATCAAGCAGCTCGCGGCAGAGTCCATTACCGGCGGGTGCGGAGGCGGGAATTACTGTCCCGATGACGCCGTCACTCGCGCGCAGATGGCAGTCTTCCTCTTGAAGGCAAAACATGGCGCATCTTATATACCT
>DAOQPR010000057.1:0-11582 GCA_035333265.1 Anaerolineales bacterium | reverse complement strand
CCAATCAACTGGGATTTATTATCCAACATAAAAGGGATGCCACGATTTACAGCCGTAATGGCTATTTTATCGTCAAGTGGAATGGTAGCAGAGATTTCATGCTTTAGATTCTCACTCACCCGTTCCGGAGTAATGGCAATTCGCTTATCATAGCGGTTCATGGCAAAAACAACCCTGTCCTTATTAATCCCCATGGTTTTGAGCAAATCCAGGATCAGGCGCGAATTTTTAATAGCTGGTATCTCCTGCGTTGTGACCAATACAACGACATCACTAACATCAATAGCTCCCAAAATAATATCGGTCAATATCGACGATGTGTCCACAACCACATACGAATAGACCTTCTGCATAAACTGTAACACCTTGGCAAATTGATCTGCAGATATCTTTTCAGCATGCTCTGGGCGCTGAGGGGCAGCAAGTATTCGTATACCAGATGCCTCGTGTTTAATAAGTATCTCTTCCACCATTTCGGGTTCAAGATCATCAACTCGAGGAGCAATGTCAAGGATGGTAGCCTTCCCCTGTTCATTTACAAAGACAGCCACATCCCCGAACTGCAAATTTCCATCCACAAGCAAAGCGCGCGTATCCTCATTGTTCAGCGCAATTGCAAGATTTACAGCAATGGTAGTACAACCCGTCCCGCCCTTTGGACTATAGACCAAAATGATCTTGCCTTTCGGAATTGCCGAATAGCCGCCCATCATTGCTGGAGAACCAGCAGCGGCTGAAACTATCATTTGCTGCTTGGCGCCCTTTTCCTTTTCAATATGAGCCATTTCCCCGGCACGTTTTATAGCGGAGATCAACTCATCACCCATGGGAGGCTTGGTCAAAAAGTCACGAGCACCAGCCAACATGGCACGGCGCATATAATTTTGATCACTTTGCACCGACAATATCACAACCTGGATATGTGGAGATTTCTGTCGAATCCCCTCTGTGGCAGTAATTCCATCAATATCTGGCATATTGATGTCCATCAGTACAACATCAGGATTCATTTCCTGGGCAAGCTGCATCCCCTCCCTGCCGGTGCGCGCAGTTCCGACTACTTCCACATCAGACTCAAATTGTAGAAGCTTGCGCACGTTTTCACGGGTTTCCGCTATATCGTCAACAATAAGTACGCGAATTTTATCAGCAGCCATTTATTCTCATATCCATGTTAGAAAGTATTCTTACTGGGTCGGTTCCGCTGGCGCATCATTTGGAAGGATCGGTGATGTAAGAGTAGTGAGCGCCGGTTGCATTGCATAGGGAAGTTTTGCTGGAACCGGAATGTTATATTGGCTAAGCAAGAATTGCAATGTAGAGGCCTCAGTTGCAAGGCGTGCTTGGTCAGACGGGTTACGCAAGGTCAACATGATCTTTGCGTTTGTATAGATCAAGTAGGACAAGGTAATCGAGTCTTGAGGAGATACAATCAAAGTAACAATATCCGGGATTTCAGGTGCTGGTTGTTGCGCATTTGGGTCTGTTTGAGCATCAGGTGTGGTTGTTGTAATAGCATCCGGGGTCAATGAAAAATTACCCAATTTCATTACAACAACATCTTGCAACAGAGTCTGGCAGACCATACGTGGCCGTTGTGCTTCAGAAGGGATCAAATAATACGGCTGTTGTACCGAAGGATCCAATTCCAGGCGCCCCTGTGGAGACCCAGAAGCAGCAACACCCAACGATAAAATTGGCAAACCTTCCACAGCAAAGCCGGTTCCGGTTGCACCTTCCAATTTACCAATACCAGTTCCTGTCAATACGGCAGTTTGATTAGGAAGAATAGTCTGATAAGAAGGATCAACATCCACAAAGAGAAGACAAGCATTAACGTTGACATGTGCGCCATCATTAATCGCATATGCGGATACAGACAATCGATCTGTGGGAACTGACATGGCCGTCATTCCAGGCGGAATTCTGCCTGCCCATTGTGGGCCAGATATTGGCAAACTCGAAGTTGAATCGGAAACCATCGACTCAGTGATTAAAACGCCCTGATCAAGAGTAAATTTCGCCACCTTCCCCACCAACGAAGATAATTCCTCGCGTGTATACATCACTGTTACGACATTTTCCTGCGGAATCCTCATTGTTGCAAGGACATCTTCTGTGATTTCCGTGCCTTGTTGAATATTTTGGGCAGCATAAAAAACTTCAACGAACAATGGGGTTGCTTCGGTTTGCTGTGGAGCAAGTACGAACTGGCTAAACGCATAAAAACCCACCGCCAAGCCAATTACAATGATCAATAGAACTAATATCAAAGTTCGACCACGACGCATAATCATCTCCTCTCAATAAATACCATGTTTTTAACAGGGTATTTTATATCATGTTCATTATACAGGAAAAATGTCAAAACCATATTATGGGGCAGTAAAAATATCATGCCGCATTCAATGAATTTCCTAACAATCCTGTTAAGAAACTCATTTATGGCTAGGACTTCGCCTGAACTGTAAACGATATCCTGGCTCCCGAGCCAACGGCACTGTCGATCTCAAATTTTCCACCCAACATTTCAGACCGCTCACGGATCAACTTCAGACCAAGATTATTCGAATCCTTCAATGTTTCAGGATCAAACCCTCTACCATTGTCATCCACGCTTACCCGCAGAAAGTCACTTCCAAGATCAAGATGGACCTTGACCACACTTGCCTGGCTGTGACGAGCTGCGTTTCCCAGCAATTCCTGTACTGCGCGAAAGATCATTACTTCAAGGTATGGCTCCAAACGACGTTCGGCACCAGTCACCGTTACGCTGACATCCATGCTGCTTTGTTCCTTGAAGGCATCGGAATATTTTCGCAGAGTTGGAACCAATCCAAGATCATCAAGCATCATGGGGCGTAATTCAAAAATAAAATTACGCACCTTTTGGAACGTCCCCATTGCCGACGTTTTCAGGTTCGCCAGTTCTTCTTTTGCCTGTAGCGGATCAACATCCAATAGACGCATTGCAATCTCGGTCTGCAAAATAAAATTGGATAAAGCCTGAGCCGGGCCATCATGCATTTGACGTGAGAGTCTCTGGCGCTCAGCCTCCTGCGCATTGACAATCATCTCAATGCCAGTCATCTGCTCTTTAGAAGCATTCGAACCAGAGGCGCTTAACCCATCCCCACTACCTGCAGATACCATTTTTTCCAAAACAGCCTTGTACTTTTGAAGATGGGATCTATCATTCTGCAGCTTTTCCAACTGACCACGCATAACAAAAAGCCGTTGTTGCGCCTCAAGAGCCGAGTCATATGCCATTCTAACTTCCTCGACAGCTCCACCCTGTTTTTGCACCTGCTGAAGGTGGGATGTAATGGCCGTGTTTCTCTGGGTCAGTTTAGATAACTCACCCTGACTTTGGTCGATCATCAGGGTAATTTCACGTAAGGCACGCTGCGTTTCATCCAGTTCACTTTTGTAATCCACTGATTCTTCGTCAAGCATAAAAACTCCTATGAACTGATATCTGTATCACGCAGGGTAACCCAGCCGCGCTTCAATGCATAAACAACAGCCTGGGTTCGGTCTTCCACACCAAACTTCCGAAGAATGGCTGTTACATGATTTTTTACCGTCTGATGGCTGATCCCTAAAAGGGTTGCGATTTCTTTATTGCTCATACCGCGTACTACACAGGCAAGCACTTCCATCTCACGATCAGAGAGAGGATGGAATGGAGCACCTGGTTCACTATAGGACCGGCGCGCACCTTCCATTTTTTCCTCGACCCATAACTCTAATTCACGCCGGGTAAAGACATTGTTATCAAAAACAAACTTCCCTTCCGCAACCTCACGGATAATACGTGAAAGATTTTGCGGTTCGATATCCTTCGAACAATACCCATGCGCCCCTGCGAGAGCGGCATGAATGGCCTGTTCCACATCGTCGTAGCCAGTCATCAAAATGATGCGGGTTCCGAGACGATCTTGTGATACTTGATGGGTAATCTGCTGACCATTCATGCCAGGCAGATTGACATCCAATACTGCTACATTCGGCTTCTTAGAACGGATCAACTCCAACGCCTCATCCCCGGACGCAGATTGAGCAACAATCCGCATATCCGGTTCCAGGGACAGCGCATCCACAACACCCTGACGGAATAACGGGTGGTCGTCAACAACTAAAAGTGTTATCTGGTTCATCCCAAGCCCATTCTCTCTTTTCGTGGTTTAGTCTTACCTTGGACATAAGAATATTTTAACCCATTAAGGGCGTTTCCACAGATATATAACCATATTTTCCTCCTGCAATGCCCTTGTGATTTTGCTGCCAGATGTAAAAACCGGCTCAATATTCTCGGTGAGGAGAGGGTAAAAATCTGGGAATGCGATCAAATAGTCGGCTTCGCTCTCATTTAAGAAGGCAGCTAATTTAGGCTCATCACGAATAAAAGGTACAACTTCCGGAGAAATCAGACCAGCAAGGTCGATCAATGCATGATCATCAAAATAGCCCAGTGCACCAATATCGTGGACAGCCAGAATGGCGTCTTTGGGCAGGTTGGCCGACGCCCATTTGGCGGTAACCACCATTTCGCTTTCGATGACGCCCACATCCTGGGCATAAGTCCTTGAGCCGATAAAAATAAACCCGATCGCCAGCATAACAACCAGGCTGCGCCAGACGGCCTGACCGATCCAATGATAACGGTCAAATAATTTACCTTTGTCAAACTCTGCGAATGCCAGCAGGCCGAAAAGGAAAAAGATCGGCATGGCAGGCATGATATAACGGCCATGTTGATAGACTGGAAGGCGGGAGATGTAAAGGGCTAGATAGCCAAAACACCAGAGCAATGCAGCCAGACTCCCCCATAACTGTTCGCGAATAGATTTCACAACCCACCCAATGACACCCGGCAGAAGCACAATGCTGGGGCCAACCAACAATTGAAGTGACATTTGTCCAAGCCGGTCAAGGATCGGTTTAGCTTGCCAGGCAGCGTACTCAGCCAGCTTGGCATAAAATGTATTTGGCATGGGCGTCCCACCAATGGCAAGGTTGAAGAGAAGGTAAAAGACGAACAATGCTCCAAACCCAATGCCAAACCGCCACACGGCTAACAAACGGGAACGCATGTCCTTCTCATTCAGAAGGATCATCATGCCCATTGGGCCGAGCAGGGTTAAGCCGTCAGGGCGCACCCAGACCGAGAGACCAGCGAGCAGGCCCAGGGTGAGGTAGCGAGGCGAATTCATCATGAGGAGGATTAAGAAGGTTGTAACGATCAAGCCATGAAGCAGGGTTTCCATCCCAGACATGGCAGCCCAAGCCAGATGCCATTCAACCGCAAAGAAAAGTCCGATCCAGGGAAAACTGGGTCGATAATTTTGGTTGATGTTTCTTACTCCCCATTCACAGACAACAGCAAGGGCGAACAGAATGAGTATGCCGAGGGTATATGTCCAAATGTAAGGAGAGAGGCCAGCTAAATAGCCAAGGGAAAGTATAGTCGACCAAAACGGCGAAGTGGATCCTGCGGATGGAATGCCAGGCCGGAACGACCATTCGCCAAATTGCGCAAGGTTACGGGCGTAGGTTTGATGTATCCAAGAGTCATCGAGCGGGAAGCCAACTGCATAAGTGAAATGGCTTGTCAGCAAGTAGGTTACTGCGATGGCCATCACAGCGGCGGCAAGGATGGCGAGGTCGCGTTTGCTGAGCTTAAGGGTTAAGTTTGAAGATGTAGGCTTCATCCAGGGTTCCGAGATAAGTAAAGTGTTCGTTTTGTTCGGGCGAGTCGATCAGGATCTTAAGGTCATTGATGGCAGCTTCTTTTTCGAGAACGAGATATTCAGCGTTAAATTGTCTGGATACATTTAAGACGGCTTCCCTGCCGCCGTATGGGATGGAAACTGCAGAGCGGCCGGAATCGAGATAATAGCCGGGAGCATCCAACACGATGACAACATCCTGTGCCCTGGCTCCATGGGAGACAATAAATTGCTCCACATCTGAATATCCCATCTTGCCATCCCCCCACCCCAACGCAAAGAGACGCAGATATACAACATAGAATGTCAGGATGACCGTCACAAGCACCAATGCACTACGGAAAATGAAGCGGCCCTGCTCATCTCCCCAGCCACGTTTGCGGAGAGAGTCGAGAATACCATCAAGCCCAAGAGGGGCCACAACCCACCACATGGGTTGTAAAGCTGCACCTGCATGGAAGAATGCTCCGCGCGCACCTGCGAATGGGAAAAGGAAAGTCATCACAAGGAGAAGGATCAACCAGGCGATCCAGGCGAGTTTGACTCTCTCGTCGCGGCGATGATACAGGATACCAGCCACAATGAATGGAAATAATATGATTCCGCCATGTGCTGCAAATCCGCTTTGCAGATTGTTCCCCAGTGCCCAAAGACGGTCTGAAAGAATCTCTGTCCATCCGGTAGCAAGGAAGGATTCTTTGGAGAGAGCCTCAGGTGGATAGATAAAGGTTTGGTCGTAATTTTCGAGCCAGAGTGCGCGGCTGCCGCCCGGAGCCATGATCGTGCCAAAGAGGTTGTAATTTCTAACATACCAGGGCAGCATAATGAGCAAGAAACCAACCAAAGCGAAAATAGAATTACGAACGACATACCCCAGTAATTTTGAAAATGTTGTCTTGGGGGCACGGAAAAGGGTAAAGATAAAAGTCATGCCCAACCATAGAAGGCCATCGCTTCGGGAGAGAGACAGTAACCCGGCCAGCAGGCCGAGCACAGGCCAATATTTGGAACGTGCAGGGTCTTCGATCAGTTTGGTTGCAGTTAGGAAGTACAAAACGCCAAACAACATGAAGAGGCCAAAGTTATCTGTTACCCCGATAAATGGGGCGTTATAAACTGTAAAAATGGAGAACATTGCCGAAAGGATTGCAACATCCTGTTTTTTGGAGAAGGCAAAGGAAAGTGCAGCGGTCAACGGGACAATGGCAGCGCCGATCAGAATAAAGGGAACTCGCGCGACGGCATACGTAGTCAGCCCGGTGATCAGCATGGGAATGGCGGCCACAATGGATGAAAGGGGCATCCAATATGTGTGGGATGGATGCGGCAATGAACGGGTCCCATCCAGATAGTTCCATAGGTAGGGTTCATTAAATCCATGCCCGGTCGCAAGCTGGACACCGCCGGCAAAGTAATATTCTGAATCAAGATAGCCAGGCTTGGGTTGAAAGAATGCGATAACCGTTGGCAGAATCAAGCCGCAGAGAAAAAGGATGAAATAGGTTCGGCGGGACATTTGATTTAAGATATTTGAATGGCAGTTAAGAGATGGAGATTGCAGAATTTCCAGTTATCGTGTGAAAGTGTCTGTCCAAATACGAGGCGGGTGAAGTGCCCACCAGCGAATCCAGTATAAACCAACGAGGGTGAAAAGCGGCAGCAGGAGAAATATCAATTCCTTTACAATTTCGCCATAACGGGGAATAGCATATAGGTATAGCGCCCATGGCACAAGCAAAAGGATGAATAGAAAAAGAAAGTTAAGGAGGCGGCCAATTCGCCAGCGATCCTGGATAATGGCAAAGATCAGCGCTAAAGGAATGAAAAGCACGGCCAGGTTTTCCCATTGACTGCGAAATCCCAGCAGAGGCGCAGCCGCAAGCGAAAGACAGGCTGTCCAATAAAAGCGGCGGGGATCGTTGAATTGAATGGCTGCATTCCATTCATAACCAAGGGCAAAAATGAGCAGAATGACAACACCCCACGCCAACCAATTTCCGAAAGTCGGCAAAAGGGCGGCCAATGTTGAAAAAATTGTATATCCAAAATCTGCGCGCAAATTATTCATACCGGCACGCAAGTAGGCAATAAACCAATTAGGGAAGATAATAAAAGAGCCTGCAAGAAAAATAAAGGAGAACATCCCAAACCCGGCAAAGACGCGTACACGCCTGGTCTTATACGCATACCAGGCCACAAACAAAAGAAACGGCAGACCCACTTCCCAATAATATAAAGAGAAAGCTAGTAATGCGCCTGCCGCTTCGTCCTGTTCGTTCGATAAGGAAAAAACAATACCAACAAAAAACAAGCCAAGCAGGAGTACCGGGCTGGCATCGAGAATGGCTTGAAAGGTGTAAAAATTTGTAACACAAAGAAAAAAGAATAGAACGCCAAACCAGCGCGGGGTTTCCCAGCCGGTCAGGCGTAAACTCAGCAAGGCCAGGGCAAACAAGGCCCACTCGAGAATCAAGGTATATATTGCCCGGGCAAGTAACGGGTCACTGAGAAGCGAAAAGGGAAAATAAAAAAGGAGCAGATGAAAGGGGGTATCCAATATATAGGGTTCATTCCCTGCCGGAACATCCCCGCCATACACCAATTTTTGAACACGTGCAGGCACTTCACCTTCGTACGGATTATTATGGTCGAACATGAAAGCGCGTCCGCCCGCCCAATGACGAAGGAATTCACCGCCGCCGTCTGGCAGCGAACGATTAACAAAATACAAACCAGCTGTAACCGCAATAATAAGGGCAATCACAACAGCCAGGAAAAGATAATCTTGTAATGTAAGAGAACGGGAAGGTTGTTGAAAACTCATTTGATGACAAGCCGATAGATAGGACGAGTCGGGCTTCTTCGCGCCACCTCTACAAAACCCGCCTGCTCAAATGCGGATGGAAGACCCGTAAAGATGAAGACAGGCGGTGCGCTTTTCTCCTGCGTTTCGATGGGATAGCCTTCGACAATTTGCGCACCCTGACTCGCCGCATACTCCGCCGCAGCCTGTATCAGCGCTGCTGAGATTCCCTTTCGCCGCTGCTTTTTCTCCACAAACAGGCAGGTGATCGACCAGACCTCCTGCTCATCAATCGGTGCAAGGACTTTTGAATGGGCAAGGCGCGGATATTGACTTCGCGGCTCTACCGCCACCCAACCAACAGGATAGCCTTCTGAATATGCCAACAAGCCAGGCACATTTTTTTTATCCACAATGGATTTTTGCATCTGGCGATTGTTCCCACCTTTGTTTTCGTCAAATGCCTTACCGCGCAATTTCCAATGCATACACCAACATCCACCACAAGCGCCATTTTCACCAAAGAGCAGTTCAAAATCACGCCAGAGCTTTTGAGTAAGAGGATGGAAGGAAAGGTCGAGATCTTCGAGAATGTTTTGTGTAGTCATGGAAAAATAAAAATGGTTAATTGTAGTTTGGGATTAATGAGAGGCAGGCAGGTTCAGCGTCCCTCAACAAGATGATCGGTATCAATTGTACCTGATGTCCATTCCTTGAATTGCGAAAGAAGGACAGCACCAAAGATCATAACGCAGCCAATGATTTGAACAACTGCAAGCCGCTCATCAAGCAGAAGCCAGCCGGAAATTACTGCAAATACCGATTCGAGGCTGAGCAACAAGGCCGCATCGGCGGGCGGTGTGTGCTTTTGCGCCCAGATCTGAAGTGTATAGCATAACCCCAATGAAAGGAAGGCAGTATATCCAATCGCGAAAAGAAAATTTGTATCAAACACCGGCAGCGGTTCGATGACAAGGCCAATGCCCAGGTTGACCAGCCCGCAAACAAGCAGCTGCCCCACTGAAAAAGTCATTGATTCAAAATGATGCGCATACTTGCCAAGCACAACAACATGGAAGGCCCAAAACAATGCGCCAATGATCTCCAACAAGTCGCCAGTGTGAATGCCTTCGAACTTTCCACCCGTCGAAAGCAGAAACGCTCCCGCCATCGCCAGGACAATGGCAACAATAAATAACCAATGCGGTTTCTCGCCAAACAGGAAGAAAAGCAGAATGGGAATGAGCACCACATACAAACTGGTAATAAAGCCCGCATTTCCCGCTGTAGTGTATAACATACCCGTCTGTTGAAGGGCACTCCCAATAAAAAGAAGGAAACCCGCTATAAACATCCATTTGTATTGAGCACGTGGAAGGTCGGGCACGCCCTCCACCCGGTTTGCCCTCAGCGAACGCCAGGCAAACGGCAGGACAACCAGCCCAGCCAGCAAATAGCGTACTCCATTGAAAATATACACACTGCCCACCTGCCCAGCCACCCGTTGGGCAACGAAAGCGGAACCCCAGATAATTGAAATGAAGAAAAGAGTGAGATCGGCTTTGAAACGCATGAATGTCCTCTAGAAAAGATGAGGGTGATTTTACTGCATGTAGGTTATTTGCTTTTATGGCAAAGAAAACTGTATAATGCGCGCTGTCTGATCAAAGACAATTCCCATTTTTTCGTTTTATCAGCTTATCACGTGGAGAAATTTAATCATGTCGTATTTAATCAGACCTATAGAACAAGATGATGTTCCATTTCTATGGGAAATGTTGTTCTATGCCGCTCACATGTCAGAAGATGGTCTCACCACCTCTGAACCTGCCAAACTTGACCCACATCTCAACATTTATGTTGATGGCTGGGGACGGGACGGCGACTACGGATTTATTGCCTATACCCCTCAGACCCGGCAAAATATTGGAGCGGCATGGCTTCGTTTGATAATCAGTGATAAGACAAATTACGGATATTATGATGATGCGACTCCGGAATTAGCAATCGCCGTGATCCCGGAAATGATGGGACGAGGCATTGGTTCACTTCTGCTTTCTGCGCTTATAGATTCAGCAAAGACCCAATACCCTGCAATCATATTGACAGTGCGAAGTGAGAACCCGGCTAAAAACCTTTACGAACGTAACGGATTTATCGTCATTGATGAAGTAATCAACCGGGTGGGAACAAAATCGAGCAAAATGTTGCTAAAATTTTAAGCTTCATGAACCATTCAATCCAATACCCCCGCAATGTCTTCATTCGAAGTTTATTTCGTGGAGTAATTCGAGGACTTTTCCCCCTGTTGGCAAAGATAAAGGTCACTGGGTTGGAAAAGTTCCCAAAGAATGGCCCGCTGATCGTGGTGGGCAACCATACCGGCGCCATGGAAGTAGTGCTGATGGGAACTTATGCGCCCAAACAGATTGAGTTCATGGGTGCAGTCGAAATGCCATGGAATGGTTTTATTGGAAAAATGATCGACCTGTACGACCTGATCCCCGTTCACCGTGGGTACACCAGTAACTCTTCATTGAAAATGGGCGTGGATGTTCTCAAGCAGGGCGGCATGTTGGGCATCTTCCCCGAGGGCGGCTTTTGGGAGCCGGGCAAACAAAAAGCGCAAACGGGTGTGGCGTGGTTAAGTCATCTCACTCAGGCACCGATCCTTCCCATCGGCTTTGGTGACACGCGTGGCAAGCTGGCAGAGATATTCCAGTGGAAGCGCCCGCAGTTTGAAATGAACGTGGGCGAGGTCATGCCGCCAGTGCGCCTGGATGATTCCACTCATAAGAAAGAAGCCCTGCAAAAAGCAGCCGATGACATCATGGATGCAATCTGGGCACTCGTACCTGAAGATGAACGCAAACGCAAAGAAAGCCAGCCCGAAAACGAAATCTTCACATTGGATATAAACTTCTTCGACAAGCAGGGTCAGCCCGTGGAGATTCCTGCCGCATTGAAATTGAGCGACGGCTCATGGATCAGCCGCTTCGCCCACCGCCCGAACCTGATCGACTCCATTCGAGACTATATCTTTCTGC
>DAOQPR010000056.1:9093-11683 GCA_035333265.1 Anaerolineales bacterium | reverse complement strand
AAGTGGTGGATTTTAATTTCACCGCTCACATGGAAGAAGACCTCGATAAGATCGCGGAAGGCGAGATGCAGTGGACGGATGCGATCCGCGAGTTTTACACGCCCTTTGCCGAAGATGTTAAAAAGGCCCAGGCGGAGATGCCGGTTGCCAAATCTGAGCCGGAGCCGATTGGCCGAACCTGCCCCGAAGATAGCGGCGAGTTGGTCATTCGATATGGGCGCTTCGGAAAATTTATCTCCTGCGCCAACTTCCCAACCTGTCGTTATACCGAGCCGTGGTTGGAAAAGATCGGCGTGGCCTGCCCAAAAGATGGTGGTGACCTCGTCGAACGCAAGACCCGCAAGGGACGTACCTTCTTCGGCTGTGCCAATTACCCAAATTGCGATTTCACCAGTTGGAAACGCCCATTGGCCAAGCCCTGCCCCAAGTGCAATGGCTTGCTTGTAATTGCAAATAAGCGTGAAGCGCAGTGTACGAATTGCTCCGAGTCTTTCCTTCTTGAAGAGATCGTTCCTGAGAACGTTTAATCGGCTCAGACTCCGCCTTGGGTTGTTTTCCCAGCCTGGGACGGAGTCTGAGCCGGGGGCTTTTCATCGGCGCAATCTTTCTGCCATACTGTCATCAAAATTACGTTGTATAATCAAACAAAAGAATCAGCGTGAAGGAGTCGAACATGCAGTTCATTGTGGCATTACTGAAAAAAATCCCCATATTACCGATCGTACTATTTGTAGCAGGTTTAATTATTGGACTGGTATGGGGTTACTATGTTGATCCTGTGGATTTTGTAGATGCGACCCCGGATTATCTGCGTGCTGACCTGAGGGAAGATTATCTGCGCATGGCGATCGACTCGTACCGTGTGGCTCAGGATCCAAATTTGGCGGTGCAGCGCTGGAAGAATCTGGGCGCCACTGTCAATGATGCCTATGGGGCCATCCAGACCAACCCCGGCAGCCAAGACCCGGCTGTGATAAAGGCCTATGGCGATCTTGTGACCCAAGTTCTCTCGGCAGAAGGCGTCCAGCCTGATCAGGGACAACAACCGGCCAGCGGCGGTTCGTCCTTGATGAGCACGGCGCTGATCGCATTGGGATTGCTGGTTGTTCTTGGTGTTGTGGCGACTGGAGCATTTTATTTCCTGCGCCTGCGAGGGCCGCGCAGCACTGGCGAAGTAACAGCTGTCATGCAGGCGAACGAATTGAACAAGAATGCCTCCAAGACGAACTTTGAGGACCTGGGCCTGGCGCCTCCCATCACTCAAATGATGACCACCTACATCCTTGGCGACGATCTGTACGATGAATCCTTTAGCATTGATTCTCAATCCGGCGAATTTATGGGTGAGTATGGTGTGGGCGTTTCAGAGATCATCGGGGTTGGGGAACCCAAGAAGGTTACCGCGTTGGAGATCTGGCTCTTCGATAAGAACGATATCAAAACCGCTACAAAGGTGTTGATGTCTCAACATGCTTTTGCCGACCCGGGCATTCGCTCGCGCCTCGAGCCTAAGGGAGAGCTGGTGCTAATCGAGCCGCAGGCGCAGGTGCTGTTGGAAACGGCCACCCTGCAATTGCTGGCTACAGTGGTGGACATTGAATATGGCAAAGGTCCCCAGCCAGATAGCAGCTACTTTGAACGTGTAACACTTGAGTTGGCCATCTGGCCGAGACAAGCCCAAGGCTAAAAATAAAAAATCCCGTTCGTACGAACGGGATTTTTTGTCGCTTATTCCACCTTGATGATCTTGAACTTTATCTTGCCGCCTGGGGTGTTCGCCTCGGCGGTGTCGCCGACCTTTTTTTTCATCAAGGCAATGCCGATGGGCGATTCATGGGAAATTCTTCCATTGCGCGGGTCGGCTTCGGTGGGCCCAACAATGTGATAGGTCTCCGGGTCAAAATCCTCTTCCTGAATGGTTACATGAGAGCCAATCTCGATGGCATCAGAGTCTGTTTTCTCGATGATGGCTGAGTTGCGCAAAATAGCTTCGATCTCCTGAATGCGGCCTTCAAGGAAGCCCTGATCTTCCTTGGCTTTGTGGTAATCTGCATTCTCAGATAGATCACCCATTTGAATGGCGGACCGCAGACGCTGGGCAAGTTCCTCGCGGCGCGGGCCTTTTAATTCTTCGAGCTCGGCGATCAATTTTGCTTCGCCTTCGCGGGTCAGATAGTTGGGTTGGGACATGATTCTCTCCTTTCCAAAGATGAAGATGGGACGATAGATGGAATGAATAGGGGGCAAAAGATAGGCTTTTTGCCTGGCCCCCTCTTCAAATTGAACAGATCAAGGTTTTTCGAGGGGATTGAATAATTTTTGGTGTTCTTCCACGGCGTACCGATCGGTCATTCCAGCAATGTGGTCGCAGATCGTGCGTTCCATGCCGCGTTTTTCTATAAAGAATTGCACATGATTGGGCAGGATGGCGGGCTCGGTACGATAGGCATGGAAAAGGTCTGCAATGATCCGCTCCGCTTTAACGGACATGCGTACAACGCGGTAATGGCGGTAGAGCTTCTTGTAAAGAAAATCTTTTTGTTTTTTCTCTGTTCCATTGTGTATCAAATAGATGGGCAGATCGGATGTT
>DAOQPR010000056.1:6490-9083 GCA_035333265.1 Anaerolineales bacterium | reverse complement strand
ATTATTTCTTTGTAATTCTTCGCTGTAACCAACCACATTGTGTTTGAGTTTTTGAATATCCAAGGCCGAGTTGACCTTGCTTTCTCGCAGGCGAGCATCGGTGGATTTGACCATATCTGTAACCATCAATCCGACCAATTGACGAATCATGCGGTGTCGTTCCATGTCTGTGAGAATGCCGCCGCGCCAGTTGTAGGTCTCACGCAGGGTTTCCCAAAGAGCAATGCCATCCAACATCTGCGGATTGATCATGCCCGATCTTAGACCGTCATCCAGGTCGTGGGTGGTGTAGGCGAGTTCATCGGCGACGTTTGCGATCTGGGTTTCGAGATTTCCGCGCAGGTCAGGGCTAAAGTCGCGGGCATCTGAAATGTCATATTCTGATTCGTGCTTGACCATGCCTTCGCGGACTTCCCAGGAGAGGTTCAGGCCGGGGAACTCAGGGTAGCGCTGTTCGAGCTCTGTGACGATACGCAAAGATTGTTTGTTATGGTCGAAGCCGCCATAATCTTTCATCAAACGTGCCAGGGCAACTTCGCCGGAATGACCAAAGGGAGAGTGACCAAGATCATGTGCCAGGCAGATGGCCTCCACAAGGTCTTCGTTCCCGCCCAGGGCGCGGGCCAAGGTCCGGCCGATCTGGGCAACTTCGAGCGTATGGGTGAGGCGGGTGCGGAAGTGGTCGCCTTCGAAGTTGAAGAAGACCTGGGTCTTATATTCCAACCGCCGAAAGGCTGTGGTGTGCAGGATTCTGTCACGGTCGCGCTGGAAGGAGGTGCGATATTCCGGCTCCGCGTCAAGATAGGCGCGGCCACGGGTATCCCGGCTGCGCATCCCATAGGGAGCGAGACTTCGATCTTCGGTCTCTTCGAGTTGCTGACGTGTAAAGAACATGTGGTTCCTTAGATGAAAACGTCATTGCAACATCCCTTGCTCAATGTTGCAATGACCGTGGTGGGGCGAGAGGGGGTCGAACCCTCACGTTGTTTCCAACGACAGATTTTAAGTCTGTTGCGTCTGCCGATTCCGCCATCGCCCCGGCTTTTGTATTTTACTATAAGTTTCGAAGGTTACGCGATATTTTATGTTGATGAACTGCGCGACGTGATTTCACGGTCAGCTTGTGCCAGGATGCTGTCTAATTTGCCGATCACATCGTCAGGCAGGGCATCCTGCACAGGTTGGGCGAGGAGTTCTTCCACTTTTTTACGGGCGTTGGAGTACATGGAGGGTCTGCCAAGTTCCAGCCATTGATCGAGGGTGTGGCGGTCGAGTAGGTTGGAGAAATGGACTTCCTTGCTTTTGGCAAAGCTGAGTGTGGATTTACGGGAAAGGAAATTCCCACCGGGGCCGATATCCAGCACATCGTTCGTGAGGATGCGATGCGGTTCGGAGTCCACGCCCTGGAAAATGCGTTCACAGAGATGGGCGATCTCATTATCCACGATGATCTGTTCCAGGACAAGCAGTTGATCGCTTTCGATGACGCCGATGCCAAGAATAATGTCGGAGCCAGCCAGCACAGGCGAAATGGTGGTGATGATCTTTTCGAGCACGGCGTCGGCCCCAGGTTGATGGGCGTCGGCGGTGCATCCGGCAGAGGTGGCGGGCAGGTTGTAATAGCGTCCCATTTCGATCATGGCGGCAGACATCAAACCCATTTCGGGAGTACCGCCGAGGAAGGCTCCATTACGCATGTCCATGGTGCCGGTGGCGCTGCTATAGATGATGGGTCTGCCGGGGTGCGCCAATTGATAAACAACGATGGAGGAAAGCGCCTCGGCATTGGCGAGACAGAGGTTGCTGAATAGGCTGGGCGGGCCGGTCATACCCGGGGCAGGCATGGGCAGAACCATGATGGGAACATCCAGACTTCCCACTTCAATATAAGCATCCATCATGGGGCCGTCATGGATCAACGGCGAAACGGGACAATAGGTAAGCGAGTAAGCGTGGCGGGAACGCACTTCGTCTTCACTGCCCAGCACGGTGGTGAGCATCTCTGCATAGAAGGGAGCCTGAGCTGGAGTATGTAGTTCATGCTCGCCATGTTTCGAGCAGTACATCATCATGGCGGCCCACTCGTGCAGTGGACGGGAATAGGCAGGTTTGTCCTCGGCGGAAACAGGCGGCCAGGCCATGACACCCATATCCATGGTTTGGAAAACACGCAGACCGTATTCGTTATCTTTCAAGGTGCCATAGCGATGTTCACCGGTATAAAAATCCTGGGCGAAGGAGCCGGTTCCATCGAGACAGAAACGGGTTACCGGCGAGGGAACCGCGTAATCATATTTTGGATTGCGTGCGCCTAATACAAATTGATTGGGCGTGGTCTTGAGCGCCTGCTCGACAAGCTCCGCTGGAAAGTAGGCGATGCGTTTATCCCAATCGACCCGCGCGCCGTTCGTTTCCAAAATTTTTAATGCCTTGCTGCTATGGAATTTTGCCCCTGCATTTTGCAGAATTTTCAGCGCTTCGTTATGGATCTGTTCCTTTTCAGAGTCGTTTAAAACCTGGCTTTGAAAACGCATAAAGATATCCTTTGATTAAAGTTTTGTTCCTTCGCGCGCGTGTTGTTGAATCTTTTCCA